>NZ_JBFROI010000004.1:133731-150995 GCF_041471405.1 Vibrio sp. 10N.261.52.C11 | reverse complement strand
ATCCACTTATCCACTTATCAAGAAACAAGAAACAAGAAACAAGAAACAAGCAACAGCGTTTCTGTTTGGCTCATCTAAATATAAAAGAGAATACAGTGATGAAAAATACGGCTTTAATACTCACGTTAGCCCTGCCTTTTGGCGCTTATGCCGCTGAAGACTCAATACCAACACCTGAATCGATTACATCTGCACAAGTACTCAGTGCACAAGGCTCAGAGACCTATTCATATGTTAGATGTTGGTATCGAACCGATGCCTCTCATGATTCCCCAGCCACCGACTGGAAGTGGGCAAAGAAAGAGAGTGGTGATTACTACACGATCAACGGATATTGGTGGTCTTCCGTTTCATTCAAAAACATGTTCTACAGCGATGCCCCGCAATCGGAAATTAAACAACGTTGCGAACAGACGCTCGACATCCAACATGACGCCGCTGACATCACCTACTTTGCCGCAGATAATCGCTTCTCTTACAACCACTCAATCTGGACCAACGACAACGCTTTTCAAGCCAGTAGCATCAATCGTATTGTCACCTTTGGTGATAGCCTGTCCGACACTGGTAATCTATTTAATGGCTCACAATGGGTTTTTCCGAACGCAGATTCGTGGTTTTTAGGGCACTTTTCGAATGGTTTAGTCTGGACGGAGTATTTAGCAAAAGCGAAAGATGTCCCTCTGTATAACTGGGCTGTGGGTGGCGCCGCAGGTACCAACCAATACGTGGCATTGACTGGTGTTTATGATCAAGTCACCTCTTATCTGACCTACATGAAAGTCGCCAAAAACTATCGTCCGGAAAACTCACTGTTTACTTTAGAGTTTGGCCTCAATGACTTCATGAATTACAACCGAGAAGTCGCCGATGTAAAGGCTGACTTTAGCAGCGCGCTGATCCGCTTAACAGAATCTGGTGCGAACAATATCCTGCTGTTCACCTTACCCGATGCAACCAAAGCCCCTCAATTCAAATACTCTACCGAACAAGAGATAATAAAAGTTCGTGGCAAGATCTTAGAATTCAACCAGTTCATCAAAGCTCAAGCCGAGTATTACCAAGGTATAGGGAAAAACGTGGTGTTGTTCGATGCAAGTGCGTTGTTCGCCAGCATTACCGATAACCCAGAACAACATGGCTTTCGAAACGCGAGTGATGCTTGTCTTAATATCAATCGAAGCTCAGCCGCGGACTATTTAAGAAGCCACAGCTTAACTAATGATTGTGCGACCTATGGTTCAGACAGTTATGTATTCTGGGGCGTGACGCACCCAACCACCGCCACACACAAATACATTGCCGACCATATCCTAGCTTTTTCATTCTCAACATTTGATTTCTAAAGCCTTTAGAGCAACTCCGTAACCTGAGGCAGCACCTCTTAGGCACAAAAGTCAGATACAAAAAAACCGCCTAATATTGGCGGTTTTTATTTATGTCAGTTTTACTAGCAAACGCTTTAAAACTGGCTGGTGATTACTCGTCGTCCACTTTTGGTGCGACTTTCTTCTTAGGGATAAACACGGTATCACCCACGGCCACATTTTGGTGGAAGCTCTTATCGCGCTTAACTGGTTTCTTCGGCGTTTTCTTCGCTTGAGTGTTGGTCTTCTTCTTAGCAGGACCGCCTTTAGCAAACGCAGGTTTACGTGGCTTAATGCCTTTGAATTTACCTTTTAGGCCTTCAAGTACAGAGAAGGTCAAATCTTGTTGAAGGTAAAGTTCAACACGCTTGAAGCTGTCCCAGTCTTTTGGACCAACCAAAGAAATCGCATCGCCTTTGTTACCCGCACGGCCAGTACGACCTACACGGTGCACGTACTCTTCCGTATGCTTAGGCATATCAAAGTTGATAACGTGGCTCACGTTTGGAATATCAATACCACGTGAAGCAACATCGGTAGTTACCAAGATCTTGTAAACCGCACGCTCGAACTGGCTCATAATAGCATTACGTTGCGTTTGGTTTAGGTTACCACTCAGTGCTACCGCTTTAAGCTTCTTCTCGTTCAACTTATCTGTTAAACGGTCAGTATCAGCGCGTGTTGCTGTGAAGATCATTACCTGACGGTATTCAGCTTCTTCCAGTACACGGTCTAAAATCGCTTCTTTGTGATCTAGGTGATCACATAAGTAGAATTTCTGTGTGATATCTAAGTGTTGCTCGTTAGAAACACCAACAGAGATACGCTTAGGTGCGTCTAGCATTTCATTCGCAATGCCATTTACTTCAGCGTGATCTAACGTTGCAGAGAACATCAACGTTTGACGACGACGGTGTTTAGCTGCATTGGCAATGCGACGAAGTTCTGGAGCGAAACCCAGATCAAGCATACGGTCCGCTTCATCAAGGATTAGCGTTTCAACACCATCTAGGAACAATGAACGATGTTCTAGGTGGTCAGCAAGACGGCCTGGAGTCGCAACGATAAAACGAGGGTACTTACGCAGTGCTTTAACTTGGTCGTTAAAGTTCTCACCACCTAAGATAAGCGCCGCTTCATAAGACAGACCACCAAGCATGCTACGCAGTTCGCCGTAAACTTGCTTCGCTAGCTCACGAGTAGGAGCCAAAATTACACCACGAGGATCTTTAGCAGAAAACGCTTTTGTTTTTAATGCTTTATGTATCATTGGCAACACAAACGCCAATGTTTTTCCTGATCCCGTTTTTGATGAAGCCAATAGATCCTTACCAGCAATAGCAACAGGGATCGCTTTTGATTGGATCTCTGTCGCCTTCTTGAAGTCGTAATGTTTTAAGTTCTTCAGTAAGCGGTTATCTAAGCCTAAATCTTTAAAGTGCAAAGGACTCTCCAGTCATGATGGTATTGAATAAAATTAATTTAACGTGACATGATACCGCGAAAGTACTTTATAAGGATAGAGATCACAGTAAATTTATCCCTTTATCTATCTTTAGCTAGAACAACGTATGCATTGCTAGCAAAGGGATAGCTCTCCAAAAACACCTTCAAGTCGTCTCTAAATCCTTCATCTCATAAATGAGACACAACGTGATACTTAGCTAATTAACTCAAAAATTTAGCAATTTCTTTAGTTATTGTTTTTGCAGTTAAAAAATTAGTCGCTACAATCATTAATGAAGCGACTATATGATAAAGAATGTATAGCGCATCTTTTGATGATAAATAAGCAAGGAGTTCTTATGAATAAGACGTTAATCGCAGCTGCAGCATCAGTTTTCATTTTAGCCGGTTGTTCTTCAGAGCCAGAAGAAGCTGCAGTGTCAGAAATGGATCAACTAACTAACCAAGTCGCTCAACTAACAAGCGAAGTTGAAGCACTTAAGAGTGACAAAGCAGCCGCAGAAATGAAGGCTCAAGAAGCAGAAGCAGCCGCAATGGCAGCGAAAGAAGAAGCGGACCGTGCTAACGACCGTATCGACAACATCGCTGAGTCTTACACTAAGTAGTTTGAGATCTAATCGCGATTAAGCTGTAGATTAAATAAGTCGCAAAAAGCAGTATATAGACAGCACCACTTCTTATCGGATGTGGTGCTTTTTTTGGGTGACACTAATGCGAGTAAACAAGATAAAACCGCCCCTTGTTGCAGAAGAGGCAATCGAATTAAAACTCAATCACAGGTGGTGCTATCTCTACAGGTACGCCGTTTTGAGCAAAGATAACCGCTTTCGCCTTTGAATTTGGCAGTTCTGCGTCTTCAAGCCACCATTTTAGTTCCACAGGGATCTGTAATGATTTCTTTGAACCATCACTTCGAGTTAATGGCTCGTGCGCTTCTACAAACACACTTCTATCAGGCTCTAATGACACCTTAATCGGCTCATTGATAATGGTGACCTGTTCACCACGGTTCACTTGCTCAAACAGCCACTCAATGTCTTTAGGTTCCATTCGGATACAACCAGAGCTAACTCGTAAACCTATCCCGAAATCTTTGTTTGTACCATGGATCAAATAGTCGCCAGCGCCATAAGCAAGCCTCAAAGCGTACTCTCCCAATGGATTTTCCGGCCCGGCAGGAACCACTCTCGGTAATTCAATGCCCTTTTCAAGATACTCGTTGCGGATTGAATTTGGTGGCGTCCATGTTGGATTCGGTCTTTTTTGGCTTATCTTGGTGATCATCTCGGGAGTATCACGCCCCACTCGACCGATGCCGACAGGGAAAACATGCACCTGATTTTTCTCAGGCTCAAAGTAATACAACCTTAACTCAGCAAGATTGATGACAATCCCCTTTCTTGGGGTGTCAGGCAAAATCAAGCGGCTTGGAATGCTTAACACATAGCCTTCCGCGGGAAGAAAAGGATCCACCCCTTTGTTGGCTGCCATTAAAGAGAGAAAACCAATATCGTATTGCTTGGCAATGATGGCCAAGGTTTCGCCCGCCGCCACTTCATGCTGCTGGATTCTGCCCACAATGCGGCTTTCCGTTGGTGGCAATTCAAAGGTTGCAGCAGACACCCACGATGAAGCTATCCCGCTGGCAAGCAAAGTAGTTCTTACAACAAGCGACACCGCCCTGTGAAGTCGTGTTTTCATTGACGGCAAAGGCGTCGAGTTAGCGCAATGCGACATACAAATCCTTGGTTTGTCTTTTATCAAAGTTTAGATTATCTCTGATCAAACGTCTCTACAACGTATTGTTGTCTCGAAACTGATAGACAACAAGTTTATGTGTGGGCCTTTTCCTCTCATTCGCTTGCAATTAACCCATACAAAATCGATTGCCTTTACGCTTTCAACAGATTTAGTTATCAATATTAATAAAACTATAATGGCAGACCTGTTTTGTGACTAAAGTCTCATGGATCCACGTTCTAACTCGCTAATATTGCCTCAACAAAACGAATTCAATTCAACAGAATCGGTAATTGATTAAATCCTGTTCCTATAATTACCGTTTAAACTTTGGAGAACGACCATGGCTACACCTCATATTAATGCTCAAGCTGGTGATTTCGCAGAAACAGTACTTATGCCGGGCGACCCGCTTCGCGCAAAATACATTGCAGAAACATTCCTTGATGACGTGAAGCAAGTTTGTGACGTTCGCAACATGTTTGGCTACACAGGCACTTACAAAGGTAAGAAAGTTTCTGTAATGGGCCACGGTATGGGTATCCCATCATGCTGCATCTACGTACACGAGCTAATCGCTGAGTTCGGCGTGAAAAACGTTATTCGTGTAGGTAGCTGTGGAGCGGTACGTGACGACGTTAAACTAATGGACGTTGTTATCGGCATGGGTGCATCTACTGACTCAAAAGTAAACCGCATTCGTTTCAACAACCACGACTTCGCTGCTATAGCTGATTTCGGTCTTCTAGAAGAAGCAGTAAACCAAGCTCGTGCACAAGAAGTTCCAGTTAAAGTTGGTAACGTATTCTCTGCAGACCTTTTCTACACTCCAGAAGCTGACCTTTTCGAAAAAATGGAAAAGCTAGGCATCCTAGGTGTTGATATGGAAGCGGCTGGTATCTACGGCGTTGCTGCAGACCTTGGTGCTAAAGCACTAACTATCCTAACAGTATCTGACCACATCATCCGTGGTGAAAAACTAAGTTCTGAAGAGCGTCAAAAGTCTTTCAACGACATGATGAAAGTTGCTCTAGAGACAGCAATCAACATCTAACGATTTGATAAAAGATACATTGAAAAGCGTTACCCCGCAGCCAGGCTCGCTTGGCTGCTCAAATAATCCCGAGGGGGAGATCGTGTCTAACGACAAGCTGCCAAAAGATGCGGATGGTTTGCAACTCAACTTTTGTAAAACATTGGCGTGTGACAACTTTGGCTTGAGCGATGCAAAACGGTATGTTTTGCAACACGCGAACCCTAAGCGTCCAGCGATGGTTTGTCGTGAATGTGGAGCTTTCCCCCCCTTACTTAACAATCGTGAAGTGTTAAGCGAACTTCATCGCTTAAGACAACTTCACAGCGACGGGCTCCCTGCTTGTCGTAATGATGATTGCGATAACTTCGGCTTATCGGTTCATACCCATAAACATCTTTATCATGCCTTCGGCTACAGTGGCGACAGGCAGCGTTATCGATGCAAAGACTGCCAAACAACCTTCGTTGATAAATGGTCTGGATCCAATAAAAAACTCCAATTTCAAGAGAACCTCATGGGCTTACTGTTCATGGGCTATTCCGTACGTGAAATCTGCCGAAAATTAGAGATCAACCCAAAGACTTTCTATGATCATGTTGACCATATCGCGAGCCGTTGTCGTCGTAAATTAGCGATGATCGATGCACGATGGGTTAACCATGCGAAAGATTACGAGTTCGCATCTCACTACCAGCGTCTGCAACCACAAAGTAACAACGGTGTGGTGTGGATAGCGACGGGCGAGGCGCATTCTGGCTATATACTTTGCCAACACGTTAACTACTCTCAAAATGAAGAACCATCAGGAAACGTCGACCATAACCCTTATGATGATGTGGCACGATTTGTATCCAAAGAGCACTCTTCAGAAGCAAATCTCGAACTGCCTCAGCCCTCTGACAAACTAAAAGAGCGCATTGAACAGCAGTACCAAGTGATTCTTGCGAGAGGTAACGTTGAGGACCCTATGGGTAACCTCACCACATTTAGTTACCCTTCAAAAGGCGCTCTCATTCGACCGCCTTATACCTCTTATGCTCACTTCTTACATGTGTTGGATATGTGTAACGAAGACAAGCATGTCGCCATCTATATGCCACAAGATCCATTACTAAGATCTGCCGCTTTAAGTGTATGTTTGCCGCGCATTCAGAGTCAAAATATTGACCTCATGTATGTCGAAGAAGATTCAGGCTGGCAAGACGACCAAAGTTTTGAAAAGATCGACATCGTTCACATGAGTTGGTGGCGAGATCGCTGGGCTATTGCCAATCAGGGTGATAACCAGAAAGGTATCTGCTACCTAACCGGTAACAATCCAGAACCAAAACAGTGGTTTAACACAGCCTCAATTCAACAAACTAAGTTCTATCAACAGCGCTTTCAGTTGTTATTTGATAGCTTTATTAATGAGCCCAGACGTAAGCTTCGTCCTGGGGGCATTCTTCCATTGCTCGACATATTTAGAGCTTGGCACAATCTGTGCTACCAAGATAAGCAAGGGCTCACGGCAGCACAACGCTTAGGCGTAGCGGAGCTGCCATTAACTCTAAAGCAACTACTTTCATAGCAACAAAGCCTCTAGGTAATTATTCGGGAACTCATTGATTTTAAAGCGACAACATGAGGTAACACCCATAATTAGAAAAGATCGATGTTCCTTTGACGCTCTACGAAAGATAATTGGTGCTTATCTCAAATTACACTCTTATAATGATTGTGTTATCAATATGTTCGATAATCATGGATGTAAGTCTTGGACAAAAATCAGTACCTTCTTGAAACAGAATTAGAAAAACTCAAAACTCGAGTCGACTCTGAGCCATCGGTGATCCTAGAGGTTGCCCAACAGTGCCTAGTCCGATCAGAGCAAGTTCTGTTTGAAGAGGGTGCCATCCAGTCATTAATGTTAATGGCAAGATGTAGCTGGAACCTGATGGATTACCAAAAAGGTTTAAAATACATCAAGGAAGCCTACAAGCGCCAAAGCCGATTAGATACCGATCTTTTTCTGCCCGAAATCCTCCATTTACACGCGCTCCAGTTCTGGGGACAAG
Source organism: Vibrio sp. 10N.261.52.C11 (assembly GCF_041471405.1). NCBI lineage: Bacteria > Pseudomonadati > Pseudomonadota > Gammaproteobacteria > Vibrionales > Vibrionaceae > Vibrio > Vibrio sp. 10N.261.52.C11. The sequence goes on along the minus strand of NZ_JBFROI010000004.1, from coordinate 143,328 downwards.
CCAAGTACTATTCCGCCCAACAGTTCTGGATCAATGCTTTAGAGCAGTCCGCGTTGGTTGATGAAGTCGAAATTCAAATTGAATGCCTCATTGGCCTTGGCAATATTTGGCGGATGACCCACGAATATAAACTTGCACGTTCTACCCACCAGCTTGCCGTTAAAGTTGCTAACAACAGCCGCATTGGTTGGTTAGAGGGTAAAGCCAGAATACTGCTTGCGTGGGATTACTACCTGCTCAACAACTATGTTGAAATGCTGTCGGTATTGGACGGTGCAGAAGAAGCATTAAAAGACCATAAAGATAACACTTGGCATGCAGAGGTATGGGACTTTCGAGGCCTTGCCCTACTTGGTCTTGAACGCTTAGATGACGCGGAGCGCGCCACGGCCAAAGCGCACAATCTGGCAGTTAAACACAACCTAGTTTGGATGAAGGCGCACTCATACATCAGCCGAGCTAGATTGGAGCTCCTGAGAAAAAGACCAGAACAAGCGGCGGAATTACTGAGGCTCGCAGAACAATCCGCAAACGAGTTCGATAATGGCGAGTTGCTGAGCCAAATCTGTTACCAACAATCCTTGGTGGCGGAAGAAAACCAAGACTTCCAAGCCGCGCTCGTCGCCTTTAAAAAGTACCGTCAATATTCTATCGGCATGCTCAAAGAGCAAACGACACGTGTCGGTTTGGACAAAGCACGCAGTTCAAAACGCCAACTTGAACAGAGAGCACGAAAACTGATTAATCGTATTCGCGGTCAGCACGAGTACGATCCTGAAAAGCACCTCTCTTACGTTGTCTCTGAAACCTTTTGGTGGGAAAAGTTGGTGCTGTTCAAGACAGAGCTTAAACGTTCAAACCACAGCATCATTATGTTCCATCATGTCGATACTGATTACTTAGATGTCTGTACCGAGATTGCTCATGCTTTATGTAACCAGAATGACTTCATCGCAAGGCTAAGTTCTGAACGTGTGGCCCTTATGCTTTCCGAAAAAGGCGAAGCCGCAGAGCAAACCTTCCAAACTCTCAGCACCATGCTTGATATCTATCCATGGCATAGAAAAGGACTAAAGGGTTCGAAACCGACCGTCAGCCTCAATGATATTTTGACGTTCCCGTTCACGCTTGAACAATTAGAAGAAGACGATGCTGAGGTAATAGAATAATGGAAACTCTATTAAGCAAGATCACAGACGCCGGTTTAGACCCTTCATCAGTATCAGGTGAAGAAGCGATCATCTTCTGGAACCACATTCGTCAGCACGTTTCGACAACGCAAACAGAGCAAGCGCACTGCTATATCATTAGCTCTGAATACCGTGCCGAGTTACAACAAAATCAAACCAGTATCGAAGAGTTGAGACGAGCACTCGATCTGCTCCACCTTCCTGCCGATATCGAAGATATTCTGACAGTCAAAACCAGTTTAAGTGACCGCTTAGTTGAAACTGGTGATTACACCTCAGCACTCAATGAATTCGTCAGTTCATCGACTATCGCGGTTGAACACGGTCATATCGATGAGTATGTATTAGCTATTTTAGGCATGGGCAACCTGTGTGATTCCTATGGCGATCACAACAGAGCACTTCGTTACTACCAAAAAATCAGCAGCATAGACCATGCGATAAGCAGTCGCTCACTTCGCCTCAAATTCAAGCTGCATATGGTAGCAAGCCTACTTCTACTCAATCGCATTACAGCAGCCAGCGATTTACTGAATGAGTGCGAAGAACTGAGTATTTTGGTCAGTGACAAGTTGCTCACAGCTCAAATACTGCTTTACCAAGCAAAGGTGCTGCGCGCTAAGAAAAAACACCATGAAGCGCTACGCTGTCTGTCTAAGGTTCAATACCCAGCCAACAGCACTCAAGCAAGCTGGCTTGCAACCATGACTCGTCTAGAGCTCGCACATTGCCTAAGTGCAACCGGCAAGCAAGACTACGCGAGCATGATTTTGTCGAGCACAGACAAACGCGTGAAAGCCTACTCGTCGCCAGTACTTGCAAAACGATTCTACGATTCGCTGAGTGATGTGTGTATGAATCAAGGGCGTTTTCAAGAAGCGCTAAGCTATGAGAAAAAAGGCTACCGAATTGAAACCGATCTGATGAAGCAGATCCCGATCAGTGAACTCGGTGCAAGCCAGCTACGCCGCCTGTCCCGTTTTGAATTACAACTCAAACTCATTCTCTCTGAACAAGAGAACAAAGAGTTGAAAGAGACGACTGAACAACACAAGAATGCGGTGGCTCAGCTTCAACAAGACGTATTCACCGATCCATTGACAGGGTTACACAACCGTCGCTGGTTAGATGTGAAATTGAAAGACATGCTGCTGCACGATACCTCTTTCGCCCTGATGGTTATTGATATTGACCACTTCAAGTCTATCAATGATGAACTGAGTCACTTAGTGGGTGATAAAGCGATTGTTAGTGTGTCTCAAGAGCTGCGTTCATACTTTAAGTTTAGAGGCGCATCGTGTGTCAGGTTTGGTGGAGAAGAGTTCCTCGTCATTCTAGAGAACACTGATCTCCCTAAAGCAGAAATGCACTCTGAAAATTATCGAGAGCGCATCTTCCAATTCGGTTGGCATGAGATACTTGGGGAGCGCGGTTTGACCGTGAGTATCGGTATCACTTTACATCGTGACGGAGAGAATACTCAACGTACCTTCTACCGTGCCGATAAAGCGCTATACCGAGCTAAAGCCAACGGCCGTAATCAAGTGTGTACAGAGTAATGGCATGTCACTCTGTAGCTAAGGCCAACAGCTTATTGAAAAAAGAACAGAGAAATACCAGCAAGGGCGGCAAGCGTCCCGATGATACTTTGTTTTGACACTTTCTCCCCTTTCAGCGCATAGATCACCAGAATAAAGACCGGGCTGGTCGCTATCAACGTTTGTGCAATCGCAGGGTTAGCATTTTTCAACGCCACTTGTTGAAGCCATAAAGCGAGAAACGTTCCGACAAAGATTGCCCCTAATAACCACAGTTTATCGAACCTAGTCATTTCCCATAGGTCTCTTTTTATCGATGAATACGGCTTCTTTTCAACAAAAGGGATAATCAGCATCACAGCAAACACGCCAATCGTCAGGCGAATCAGCGCACCTAACAATGGTGGAATATCACCCGCCACTAGCGCGTAGTGAGAGATAACCACACCAGATGCCTGACAGACACTCGCCACAAGCCCATAACCAATGCCACCCCACTGCTCTTGGTCATTCGATTTACCGCTCACCGATTTTGATGGTTGGAAGACAACGAAGGTCACCGCCAATGTTGTAATCACGACACCGAGCCAGCTTTGCACTGTCAATACAGCGCCAAGGAATATTAATGCCAACACACCAGAGAGAGGCGGGGCTAAAGACTCCAGTAACAACGTCTTATTAGCACCGATTCTTTTCAACGCTGCAAAATAGGCGCTATCTCCAATCGCAATGCCAATCACACCTGAAATTGCCAATATCAGAAAATGGTTGGTACTCAGTTCAAACTCCGGCATCGGTATAAGAGGCATCACCAGCAACATCATCCCTGACGCCACTACACCCTTAACAATGTTAAATTGCATCGCAGAGAAGCGATGTCCAAATTGCCCATAGATCCATGTCGCACATGCCCACACAATTGCAGCGCCAATGGCCGCCAATTCACCTATATACATCCGTATTTGTCCCTTGTGGTTATGCCCGTCATTCAGAATCTTAACTGTCATCATTTCAGCTTAAATACCAACCAGAAAGTCGAAATAGCCTCTTCAAACGCGATGAGAATTTATAAGATTCATCAATGCTTTTATTCGCATTAGAAGCGACAACACATTATTTTCAACTCGGTAAATCATTTTTATAACAATTGCTTAGATGATAGCGTAGTATATTTATAACTAATATCTAACATTACAAGGATCTGTTATGTTTTTAGACTACTTTGCACTCGGTCTACTGATTTTCGTAGCATTGGTTATCTTTTACGGCATCATCGTTATTCACGATATTCCCTATGAAATAGCTAAAGAACGCAACCACCCTCATCAAGATGCTATTCATGTCTCAGGCTGGGTTAGCCTATTCACCTTACACGCTATTTGGCCATTCCTTTGGATCTGGGCAACGCTGTGGCGTAAAGATCGTGGTTGGGGCTTCGCTAAATTAGAAGAAGAGCAACACGATATTCATCATCGCGTCGATATTCTCATCGAGCAAGTGAGTACCCTTCAGGAAGAAATCGCACAGCTCAAGCAAGCTGGTGCTGGGCAAAACAGTTCAGAGAAAGAGACCAACAACGTTCAAGATCAGGAGGCTAAGTAATGGATTTACTGCTGATAATGACCTACGCGGCACTTTGTATCACCATCTTCAAAGTATTTAATATCCCGCTCAATAAATGGACCGTGCCTACCGCCGTTCTTGGTGGTGTCGTCATCATAGGTACTTTGATCCTACTGATGAACTACAACCACCCTTTCACGCAAATTGGTAATCAAGTTTACTCAACAACGCCAGTCGTTTCAGGCGTTAGGGGTAAAGTTATCGAAGTGCCAGTAGAGGCAAACAAACCTCTGAAGGAAGGGGATATTCTTTTCAAAATCGACCCAGTTCCATTCGAAGCTGAAGTTGCAAGATTAGAAGCTAAAGTAAAGGAAGCAAGCCAAGGTGCGCTTGGAATGGAATCTGAAGTGGCTGAAGCTGAGGCTGCAAAAATCAAAGCCATCGCAGAGAGAGATAAAGCCCAACGTGAATTCTCTCGTTACAAGCGCGGTTATGACAGCGGAGCCTTCACTGAGCAACAATTAGATACTCGCAGACAAGCTTACAAGGCATCAGAAGCCGCCGTGAAAGTGGCAGATGCTAATCTAGAACAGGCAAAAATCGCCTTAGACTCTGAAATTGGTGGCGAGAATACAGCCGTTTTAAGCTTACTGGCTGAATTGCGTAAAGCTCAGTTTGATTTAGAGCAAACCGTGGTTCGAGCTCCCACTGACGGATACGTTACGCAGCTAGCATTGCGCCCAGGCGTTATGGCAGTGCCGCTTCCTTTAGCTCCGGTAATGACGTTTGTTCACACAGAAGAACAATTCTATACCGCTGCGTTCAGACAAAACTCCTTACAACGCCTGCAACCGGGTTACGAAGCTGAGTTCTTGTTTAGAGCATTGCCAGGGAAGATATTCAAAGGACGTATTGATGAAGTGATTCCAGCTATTGGTGAGAGCCAATTCCAAGCTAGAGGCGCGCTTCTAGGTACTGATGCGTTGCGTACCAGTGGTCGTGTGTTTGTTAAATTGAGCATCACTGATGATCTGTCTGACTACCATTTACCTATGGGTACCGCGGTTGAAGTTGCCGTTTATTCTGACAGCTTCACTCACGTGTCTATCATGCGTAAGGTCCTTATTCGCATGAAGAGTTGGCAAAACTATCTATACCTAGACCACTAAACGGGCGTAGATATGTGACGAACCCGCTTAACACATTGTTAAGACGAATGAAAAAGCCAGACCCGCTCTGGCTTTTTTGTTGCTTGATTAACCGTAAAATTGCGCTTTTTACACGATATTTAGGTGTTCAGATGGAATTTTAGACATCTAGACACTTACCTTCCCTTATGGAAGGGTTCTACTGTATAATGCGCGCCTTATTTTTTATATTTGCCCAAAAAACGTTCTCATTGAGACGCATATTAATAATGGCGAATATTCGTTCTTTATTAAGCTTTATCTTTCAGTATTCGAGGTTATCTATGAACTTTTCAGCTAAAACAGTGGTCGTTATTGCCATTGGCGCGGCACTGTACGGCATTGGTGGTTTACCTATGTTTGGTGTCCCAGTGTTTGCGAACACGACATTGAAACCAGCGATGGCAGTTCTAGCACTGTTTTCTGTTTTGTTCGGCCCAATTGTTGGCTTCTTAGTTGGCTTTATCGGTCACTGGGTTACGGATCTATTCGCAGGCTGGGGCGTGTGGTTAACTTGGGTTTTAGGCTCAGGTATCGTAGGCATGGTTATCGGCTTATTCCCAATGATGACTAAGAACCGCCTTCAACAAGGTGAACTGCCAATGAAAGATTTTGTATTGTTCGTGATACTGGCCCTTGCAGGTAACGTTGTAGGCTATGGCTGCTCTGCGTTACTCGACACCATCCTATACGCAGAACCGTTTACTAAAGTCTTCACTCAGCTGTCTATCATCGCAGCGGGTAACACCATTCTGATCGCTGTTGTGGGCTTCCTGATCCTAAAATCAGTCGCTAAACGCAACAAACAAAGCCGCAACCTGACTGAGGCATAAGCGATAATGACTATAGCATTTTCGAACTTCTCTTTTAGATATGAGTCGCTGGATAAACCGACGCTAAAAAATATCAATCTAAGGATAGAGAAAGGAGAGAAAATCGTCATTATTGGACCAAGTGGTAGTGGTAAATCTACCCTAGGTCAGTGTCTCAATGGTTTGATACCTCATGCAATCAAAGGTGAGGTAACAGGCTCTTTAGAGATAAACGGCAAGAATATCTCTGAGTTTTCGATGCACGATTATACCGAGCAAGTCGGCACCGTATTACAAGATACTGACAGCCAGTTTGTCGGTTTGAGTATCGGTGAAGATATCGCTTTCGCACTCGAAAACCAGTTGATGTCGAACATTGACATGTACCCGTTAGTTAAGTCGACGGCAAAAATGGTCGACCTAGCGGACATGCTTGAGCGTTCACCTCATGACCTTTCTGGTGGTCAAAAACAGCGAGTATCGTTAGCGGGCATCTTAGTTGATGACGTTGATATCTTGCTGTTTGATGAGCCTCTAGCAAGCCTTGACCCTAGAACCGGCAAGGCAACGATTGAGATCATCGACCAGCTGCATAAAGAAACCAACAAGACCATCGTGATTATCGAGCACCGCCTCGAGGATGTCCTACATCGCGATATCGACCGCGTGATCTTAATGGAACGCGGTGAAATCGTTGCTGACATGACACCCGATGAAATCTTAGCTTCTGAACTGCTTGAAACACACGGTATTCGTGAACCACTTTATTTATCTGCTCTGAAGGCAGCGAAAGCACCTTTGACCAGTGAAGATAAGCTATCAAACCTCAAAGCTCTCGATTACAAAAGATTCCGCCCTGCGGTTCAGGCTTGGTTTGCAGAGCGCCCGACTCCAGTTGCCGAGAAGCAGTACCAACCTTTGCTTGAGGTCCACGGCCTGACTTACTCTTACGATGGTGAAAAGAACGCTCTCGAAGATGTCAGCTTTAAGATTGGTAAGGGTGAGTTCGTTTCAATCTTAGGCAAAAACGGTTCAGGCAAATCTACCATCACTAAACTCATCATGGGTGTGATCGATGCCGATTCAGGCTCTTCCTATCTAAATGGTGAAGACCTATCTGAGCTTTCTATCTTTGAAAGAAGCCAGAAAGTCGGTGTCGTGAGGCAGAACCCAAATCATATGATCTCTCATCATATGATTTTTGATGAAGTTGCATTCGGTCTGCGTAATCGTGGGGTTGCAGAGCAGGAAATCAAAGAGAAGGTGGAAAACGTTCTTGAGCTGTGTGGCTTGAGCAAGTTCCGCCACTGGCCAATCGAAGCGCTAAGCTACGGTCAGAAAAAACGCGTAACGATCGCTTCTATCTTAGTATTGGAGCCAGAGCTTCTGATCTTGGATGAACCAACAGCGGGTCAAGATTACCGCAACTACACCTCAATGCTGGCGTTTATCCAAAAGCTTAACCGCGAGTTAGGTATCACCGTCGTGATCATTTCACACGACATGCACCTTGTTCTAGAGTACACCACACGCTCAATTGTCATTGCTGACAGCAAGCTGATTGCCAATGCCGCGATGACGGAAGTATTCAGTCAGCCATCGCTGTTAGAACGCGCAAATCTTTGTACCACCAGCATTTATGAACTCGCGACTATGATGAAAATCGACGACACCAACGCATTCATGCAGTACTTCATCGACTACGAGAGAAGCGCTCAATGAACGTATCAAAAGTAAAATTCGGCATCAATTACATTGATACAAAATCACCGCTTCATGCACTTAACGGCATCACCAAATTTGCGCTCTTCTTAGCTTGGGTAACCGTGGTCTTAACTACGTTCGACCTAAGATTGATTGCACTGCTTATTGTGACTGGTTTATACCTGCTAAAGCTGACCAATGTGCCTGTACGCGTATATAAGCCTCTGTTATTGGGTACGGCGAGTGTATTGAGCCTAAATGCTTTGTTCATGTATCTGCTGGCTCCACAGCAAGGTACTGAGCTCATCGGCAGCAAAACCTTATTGCTGACATTGCCGGGTAACTACTCGTTGAGCCAAGAGACTCTGTTTTACTTGGTTACTGTGACGCTCAAATACATGAGCATGTTCCCGATAGCGTTGATTTTTGTCTTCACAACGCATCCGACTGAGTTTGCAGCTAGCCTCAACCGTATCGGTGTTCCTTACAAGATCGCCTATGCGGTCAGCTTAACACTGCGTTACTTGCCAGAAGTTAAGAAAGACTTCATCAATATCATGCATGCTCAACAGGCTCGTGGTGTAGAGCTCTCAAAGAAAGCGCCTCTAATTACTCGAATCAAAAATGTGGCTAAGGTTCTAGGCCCGCTCATTTTCTCTAGCTTGGACCGAGCAGACGAGATCTCTAACGCAATGACGTTACGAGGTTTTGGCCGACACAAAGCTCGCACTTGGTATAGCTATGCACCTTTGAAACGTATCGACTTTGTTTGTTTAGGTGTCATCGCTTTTATCGTGGTGTTAGCCATTGCGAAACGCATTCTAGAGCCGCAGTTATTTTGGTATCCGTTCTAGTCATCTGAATTAGCATAGATAAACAAAGACTTTAAATAACACACCGCTCAATAGGGCGGTGTTTTTGTTTATGCCAAAATCTGATTGATAATTGAACCAATGACACAATACTGACTATATTTAACGATAAATTGACCAGTTATTTACCCTTGGAGTTTGAGATTTAATTCATAAGCTCTTAATATACTCTTTTACAGAATGTTACAATCAATAGAGATTTGTAATGGCTCGAATTACTCAAGTACAGAAACTAGAAAATCAAAAGCACTACGATGAGATCGTACTAAACCTTTTTCTGGCTGAAGGACATGAAGCACTAACTTATGCAAGGATTGCTCAAGAAATTGGCATTAGTTTGACGACGCTTCAGGGCTATTATCCATCGACCCGCGCTATCCGATCAGCGTTACACCAACACATGCTATCAATTGTTATAGAGAATCTAGAGTTCTCATCGGAAGAAGTATTCATTCAATCTTGGCAAGCCGCTCTAGATAATGATCAATTTCGATTCGTGATCAAATTGATGTTTTTCCATGCCTCCCAGGTCAAGAGCCCTGAACAGTTTAACATCAGTTCAGATGGTCAATTCCGCGAGATAATGTTTAATAGCTTTGGGCTTGATTCCGTTCGAATCCTTGAGACTGTCGTAGGACGTTCAATGTTCTATCTCACGAACTTCAAGCAGCATTAGACCAAACGTTATAAATACAAAAATGGGAGCCTTTCGGCTCCCATTTTCTTTTTAG
>NZ_JBFROI010000004.1:115923-132983 GCF_041471405.1 Vibrio sp. 10N.261.52.C11 | reverse complement strand
ATTTTCTTTTTAGTTATCGCTTACTTCAACTAATAGACCTAATTTAGCTTGTAAAAAATGGTCGATAACGGTGGTAAACGCAGCTCAATCGATGTGTCTAAGCCTTCGCTTTCTACTGATTCAACCTCAGCAACCGGCTTCACTTCAAAGCCACTGCCTGCATAATCCGCAGAGTCTGTATTCAATAACAAAGAGTACTGACCTTGTGCTGGAACACCTAAGCGGAAGTGCTCATGAGGAACGGGGGTAAAGTTAGAAACCACCAATACACGCTCGCCTGATTCACTGATACGCTCATGAGCTAAGATGCTCGCTTCAGCAGAGTCCTGTAGACGCCATTCAAAGCCTTTCGGATCAAAATCAAGATCGTGCATTGCAGCTTCAGAGCGGTACAGATTGTTCAGGTCTTTCGTTAAACGCTGAACACCTTGATGACGCTCGTAATCCAGCAAAAACCATTGCAGCTGGTCGTCATGGTTCCATTCAGCCGTCTGACCAAATTCTGCACCCATGAAGTTCAGCTTCTTACCTGGTTGCGCATACATGTAACCCATATAAGCACGTAGGTTTGCCGTTTGCTGCCATTCATCACCAGGCATCTTGTTGTGGATAGAACCTTTACCGTAAACCACCTCATCGTGAGACAGAGACAATACATAATTCTCACTGTGTGCGTAAACCAGTGGGAAGGTAATCGTATCGTGGTGATATTTACGGTTGATTGGGTCTTCTTGAATGTAAGACAAGCTGTCGTGCATCCAACCCATATTCCACTTAAAGCCAAAGCCTAAGCCGCCCATAAAAGTCGGTGCTGAAACACCAGGGAAAGCCGTTGATTCTTCAGCAATCGTCATCGCATTCGGAAAGTGTTTATACACTTCTTCGTTCATCCACTTAAGGGTTGCGATAGCGTCGTAGTTTTCGTTGCCGCCATCCGCATTCGGGATCCATTGGTCATGGCTACGCGAATAGTCGAGGTACAACATCGAAGCAACCGCATCAACACGAATCCCGTCGATATGGAATTGTTCGAACCAGTACAGTGCGTTTGCAACCAAGAAACGACGCACATGCTCTTTGCCTAAATCATAAATGTACGAATTCCAATCTTGATGCCAACCGCGACGTGGATCTGGATCATGGAACAAAGGTGTTCCATCAAAGTTGGCTAAGCCGTGATCATCACTAGGGAAGTGCGCTGGAACCCAGTCCAGAACAACGCCAAGACCCGCTTGGTGACATTGATCGACGAAGTATTTGAAATCATCTGGAGAGCCAAAACGGCTAGTCGGTGCAAATAGACCTACAGGCTGATAGCCCCAAGAACCGTAGAATGGATGTTCTGAAACTGGCATTAGTTCAACGTGCGTGTAGCCAAGATCCGTTAGGTATGGGATCAGCTCTGCCGCAAGCTCGCGATAATTTAAGAATTCACCTTCAGCGTTACGCTTCCAAGAACCTGCATGCAATTCATAGAACGAAAGCGCTTCTTTGCGCTTTTGCGTTACCGGGCGATTTTGCCATTGAGTATCTTGCCACTGGTAACGAGCGTGATCGTAAGTTACAGATGAGAACGATGGGTATTGCTCAGAGTAGAAACCCCATGGGTCAGCTTTGTGTGGTAAGCCTTCGCCATTTGGTCCTTTTAATTCAAACTTGTATTGAGCGCCTTCTTCCAGTTCAGGAATGAATAAGCCCCACATACCGTAATCTAGGCGTTGCATTGGGTGGCGGCGACCATCCCAAGCGTTGAAGTTACCCACCAAGCTTACCGCAGTTGCATGCGGTGCGTACACCAAGAAACGCGTACCTGAAATCGTCTGTCCATCACGCTCTAGCGTAATAAACTGAGCCCCCATGTGATGATACATATCTTTCGGTGTATGAAGATCTTCATAACTCGCGTACAGATCGTGGTACTGGTAAGGATCATCGATGATCTGTTCTACGCCAGCCCAATCAACCGCAAGCTTATAGTGAGTAAAACGTAAGTCTCTCTCTTGCTTAAGAATGAAACCACTTTCACCCTCTCGCGCTAACTCAATACGAGGTTCCTTTCCAACAATCAACTCGACTTTATCTGCCCCAGGAATCCACACACGTAATGCACCTTGCTCAGAAGGTAGGTATGGCCCTAAAAACGCGAATGGGTCTGTGAAACAAGCCTGTGATAGTTGGGTATATATTTGTTTTTGCTTTGAAATCGAACTTAGTTCCAAAACGTTTCTCCCTAACCAAACATCCAAAAAACATAATACAAAAATGCCCGCTATTAGTGCGGGCAATATAACGACGGTTTATTCTACCAGATGAGCATTCATTATTGAGTGACCGAGGTTGTAGTTTCGTACGGCGTAAGCAAAAAACCACCTAATTTCAAGTCACTCACGTCATTACTTACCGGCTTTTTCTCGAACGTCAGTCAGCTTAGAAGCGATACGATTAACGCCTTCGTGAGCAAATATTTCGTCCAAGTTCATTGATAGTTTACGACGCCAGTTAGGGTATTCATCAACCGTGCCAGGAATGTTTACTGGCTTGTCCATCTCTAGCCAATCTTCTAGCTGAACGCTCAGTAGTGTTGAACCACCAGCCGCTACGTGCAGTTGAAGTGCCTCAGCAAGGTAAGAGTCCATCGGTACTTGGCTCGCATCGCGGCCCACACCTTCTGGTAGGAAACCATGCCATGCTACTGAATCTAAGATACCTTGCTTGCACTCTAGGCGGTCATCGAACAAGGTTTCTAATTGTTCTGCATCTGGGTATAAGCCAATCTCTTGGCCCATTTTCAGGTCATCACAGTGCCAGAAGCCACGAAGCGTTGGCATATCGTGAGTACACAGTGCCGCCATCGATTGTGATGCGTAGTGTTTTGGTGAGATGAAACCACCGTCATCTTCTGATGTTTCGAAGAAGAACACTTTGTAAGAGTGCACGCCAGCATCTGCAAGGATGTCGACAATCTCATCCGGTACCGTTCCTAAATCTTCACCGATAACGCTACATTGGTAACGGTGAGATTCAAGCGCCAGAATAGACAGCATATCTTGTACTGGGTAGTAGATGTACGCGCCCTTAGTTGCGTTCTCACCCTTTGGAATCCACCACAAGCGCAGTAGACCTAAAACGTGGTCGATACGCAGTGCACCACAGTGCTTCATGTTGGCACGAAGTAGCTTGATGTAAGCGTCGTAGCTTGTTTCTTGAAGCACTTCTGGGTTTAACGGAGGTAGACCCCAGTTCTGACCCAAAGGACCAAGAATATCAGGTGGAGCACCAATGCTCGCATCCATCACTAGGTTGCCTTCGTCAGCCCAAGTCTCGCTGCCTGAATCTGCAACACCTACCGCTAAGTCACGGTACAGGCCAACAGCCATGCCCTTCTCTTCTGCAAGAGACTGTGCATCGTTGATCTGGCAATCTGCTAGCCATTGCAGGTACATGTACAGATGAACGTTTTCTAAGTTCTCTTTGATGTATTTCTGTGTCGCTGGGCTGTCGAATGTACGGTACTTCTCAGGGAATACCGGCCATCCCCACATGCCAGAATCTTCAGCGTGCAGTTCACCATGTAGAGCATCAAACGCCGCTTGATGCATCAGGCTATCGCCGCCCTCTTCTACGAAGGCTAAGAACGCTTGTGCACGGTCGCTGTTTTTGTCTAGATGACGAGTCTTAAATTCTGCGAATAGCAGAGGCAAGATGCTCATCTTAAGCTCAGACACTTCGGTGTAGTTTACCCAGTGTGCTTCACGCGCTTTTTGTAGACGCTGTTGGAACTCTGCGCTGCCGACTGTTTGTTGTGCTTCTGCACTTAGTGCAAATTCAGGAACTGAACTCACATCAATGTATAAGATGTTCAACCAGCGACGAGAAGATGGGCTATATGGGCTCGCACCTTCAGGGTTCGCAGGGAACAATGAGTGAATTGGGTTTAGACCAACGAAGTCACCACCACGAGAAGCGATATCCGCAACAAGCTGTTTTAGGTCTCCGAAATCACCAATACCCCAGTTATGCTGAGTTCTTAGGGTATAAAGTTGAACACTGGGTCCCCAAAGCTTTTTGCCTTGCTCGATTGGTGACTGCTTGAAACACGCTTTTGGCGTAATAATCAGTGTCATCTCGTAAGGCTTCTTACGGCGCTTACGGCTCACAATGAGCTTGTGATAACCCCATGCCAAATCACTTGGCAATGCAAACACTAAAGGGCCACCCTCGGCACGCTCGTCACGAATGACTTGAGATTGAAGATAACCTTCAAGTACCTCTCCTTGCTCGGTTTCTAAGCGCCAGCTGAACTCACTTTCACGAGCACTTACACCTAGATTAAGCGCCACTTCTACTGGCTCACCGTCACGCAAGACAAGAACTGGGTCTAGTACATCTTTTTTGTGTTTTCTTTCTGCTGACTTAAGCAGTGCATCATCGCTGCTTGTATCGTAGCCCAACGAAGCCAATAGAGACGTGATCGTCTCGTCTGATACTTGTGCTTCATCGCCCCACGCACTAACGTAACTGTCGGCAATGTTTGCCATTTCTGCGACTTGTTTTAATACGGTCTGTTCTTTCATCGCTCTCTCCGAAAACGTTCTGACGCTTTCTATTTTGTAGGGTTGTTAATTTAATTTTTACTAATCAATTAGCTTGTGACAATCGGTTTGTAAGCAGCTTGTTTATAAACGAAACCTTTAAGCCTTTCGTTTGCTCACAAGCTAATTGAGCCAAGGCAGAAACTGCCTTGGCTACTTTGGAAGTATTAACGGTTAACCGCTTCAAGTTTCCAGATGTTGTTCACGTAGTCGCGGATAGAGCGGTCTGATGTGAACTTACCAACCAATGCTGTGTTAAGAATTGCTTTCTTAGCCCAACCTGCTTGGTCTTTGTATTGCGTGCCCATGTCTTCGTGCGCTTTCACGTAAGATGCGAAGTCAGCAAGACATAGGTAAGGGTCACCACCGTCTAGCAGGCTATCAAACGTTGCACGTAGAAGGCCTGGTTGACCTGGAGTGAACTCATCGCCAGTCAGTAGGTCTAGAGATGCTTTCAGTAGTGGGTCTGCATTGTAGTAGTCGTATGGGTTGTAGCCTTGAGCTTTCAGAGCTTGAACACCATCAACGTCTAGGCCGAAGATGTAGATGTTTTCATCACCCACTTCTTCACGAATCTCAACGTTTGCACCATCCATCGTACCGATAGTTAGCGCGCCGTTTAGAGCCATCTTCATGTTGCCCGTACCAGATGCTTCTTTACCCGCTAGTGAGATTTGCTGAGAAACGTCTGCTGCAGGGATGATGATTTCAGCCATGCTTACACGGTAGTCAGGAATGAATACCACTTTCAGTTTGTTACCGATGCGAGGGTCGTTGTTGATCTTCTCTGCAATCTTGTTAACCGCGAAGATGATCTCTTTCGCTAGGTGGTAACCCGGTGCTGCTTTCGCTGCGAAGAAACATACGCGTGGCTCACACTCGAAACCAGGTTCGTTAAGAATACGGTGGTACAGAGATAGAATGTGTAGCAAATCTAGGTGCTGACGCTTGTATTCGTGAAGACGTTTGATTTGAACGTCAAAGATAGCGTTAGTATCTAGCTCGATACCCATGTTCTCTTGAACCCAATCAGCTAGGCGCTGTTTGTTTTCTTTCTTAACAGCCATGAATTCTTTTTGGAATTTCGCGTCTGTTGCAAACTTAGCGATGCCTTCTAGCTGCTCAAGTTTTGCTGGCCATTCAGTGCCGATCTTACCCGTGATTAGCGTAGATAGACCTGGGTTACAGAACTTCAACCAACGACGTGGCGTGATGCCGTTCGTTACGTTAGTCAGTTTACCTGGGAAGATTTCGTTGAACTCAGGGAACAAGTCTTTCTTAACCAGTTGTGAGTGAAGCGCAGCTACACCGTTTACTTTGTAAGAACCAATCACACATAGGTTTGCCATGCGAACCATGCGGTGGAAACCTTCTTGGATGATAGAAAGCTTCGCTTGCTTCTCACCGTCACCAGGCCACATCTTGCGAACTTCTTGCATGAAGCGGTGGTTGATTTCAAAAATGATTTCCATGTGACGTGGAAGAAGACGGTTGATCAGTGATTCAGACCAAGTCTCTAGTGCTTCAGGAAGTAGTGTGTGGTTCGTGTATGCGAACGTATGAGCACTGATTTCCCATGCTTGGTCCCAAGTTAAACCTTTTTCATCGATCAGGATGCGCATCAATTCAGGGATAGCGATCGTTGGGTGCGTATCGTTCAGTTGAATCGTTTCTTGCTTAGGCAGATCTTCTAGAGAGAAACCTGCTGCTTCGTGACGACGTAGAATATCGCGAACAGACGCTGCTGAGTGGAAGTACTGCTGCATTAGACGCAGAGTCTTACCTTTCTCGTGGTTGTCGTTCGGGTAAAGAACTTTAGTGATGTTACCTGCATCGATTAGCGAGTGTTGTGCTTCGAAGTAATCACCGTTGTTAAAGCTTGCTAGCGAGAATGGTGCGATTGCCTGACATTCCCAAAGACGCAGCGGGTAAACCGTGTTTGACTCGTAACCTACGATAGGTAGATCCCAAGGCATTGCTTTTACTTCCATACCTGGAACCCAAGTACGAACTTCTTTACCGTCAACGAATTCAACGTCTACATGACCGTAAAAACCAATGTGTTGTGCTAGTTCTGGACGAGCCACTTCCCATGGGTAACCTTCAACACCACGCCATGCGTCAGGTGCTTCTTGTTGACGACCGTCTTGGAAAGATTGTTTGAATAGACCGTACTCGTAGTGAAGACCGTAGCCTACTGTTGGGTATTCTTGAGCGGCACAAGAATCCATGAAACAAGCAGCTAGACGACCAAGACCACCATTACCTAGTGATGGGTCGCGTTCTTCTTCTAGAAGGTCAGTTAGGTTTTGACCTAGCTCTTCCATTGCATGAGTGATCTGTTCGTAAAGACCCATGCTGATCAGGTTGTTACCTGTTAGACGACCAATCAAAAACTCTAGTGATAGGTAGTTAACGCTCTTAGCGTTCTTAATTTTTTCATCATTTTCAGTTTCTAGCAGGTCAAAAGTCGTTAGCTCTGCAAGAGCACGACCCATTGCTAGATACCATGAACGGCTGTCTGCTGTTTCAACGGTTGTTGCGTAGGTTGCAGATAAATGTTTCTTAACACTCTCTTGGAATGACACTTTATCGAAAGTTTTTTGCTGAGTTGGTTTCATTTCAGAAATCTCGCTTTTAATAGTTCTAATTCATCTGTGACATATCGTGCATGGTCACCATAAACTAAACATCCTCCCGCTAATGCAACTGACTAGGAGTAGATGGGAGGGCGTAGGGGGCGTACCGACTTAGGGTTAGTGATCTGACTCTCATGTTCTGACTGCGAACAAAAACTTGGAGTGACTAAGATCACAAGCTCCCGTTCGATAACTTAACTTCAATTGATGTGACTTTTATTTAACCCATTTAAAGTCATTGCCAAATCTGAGTTTCAGATCACGAAAATAATTTCCAACTCTCATCTTTTGCATTGATTCCCGTGTAGGGATGAACGAAGTCACATTCACAAACCAACCCGCAACGTGAGCAAAGTCTCAAATAAAGGGCGTAGACACCCAAAAACATGCAGGAGTGCAAGGTTTCTGAGGAGGATCGTAGTCGGTAACGTTTGGCTTCACGTAATATGAGTAAAGACTTAAGTAATTAGGCTCATGTCATTGGAGTGCACTCAACGATAGATTGGGATATTCCAGAACATAGCCACGGAATAGGTGTAAAACTTCGATATGTGGATCCCTTCGAAACTGACTCGTCCCGGCCGCTTACATAATGCAATCCTACGACCTAGGGTTCTCGATCTGCTTCACAATGCAGATTGCTATAAGCTTGTGTTGTTCCGCTCTCCAGCGGGCTACGGCAAAACCACCATGGCTGCACAATGGTTGGTAGATAAACCTAATGTGGGTTGGTACAGCATTGATGATAGCGACAATGATGCCTTCCGCTTTATCAACTACCTACTTCAATCACTTAATAAAGCGACTCAAAATGCCTGTCCGAATGCCCAAAAACTGGCAGAAAAGCGACAGTTTTCATCGCTGCATTCTTTATTAAGTGAAGTATTTGCCGAGATGTCGGAATTCCATCACGAGTGCTTTCTGGTGTTGGATGACTATCACTTGGTCAACAATGACGACATCCACGAAGCCATGCGCTTCTTCCTCAAACACATGCCCGATAACCTAACGTTGGTTGTCACCAGTCGTGGTACGCCACCACTTGGTACAGCAAACCTGCGCGTTCGTGACTTAATGATCGAATTAGGTAATGACTCGTTGGCGTTTGATACCGAAGAAACCACACGCTTTTTCAACCAACGCGTAGCCGACGGCATTGATGACACCACGGCAGATAGCATTTGTAGTTATGTAGAAGGTTGGCCTTCTGCACTACAACTTATCGCGCTACAAGCACAACACCAAAAACGCACTCTTGCACAGTCCGCAGAGTCATTCTCTCACTTTAACCACGCCCATCTTTGGGACTACTTGGTTGAAGAAGTATTCGACCTGCTAGACAAAGAAACCCGACAGTTCTTGATGCAATGTTCTGTGCTTGATCACTTCAACGATGAGCTTGTGTGTGCACTTACACAGCGTGAAGATGCGTTAGGTATGATCGAATCACTCAACCGTTTTGGTTTGTTCATCTACCCGCTTGAAGGTGAAAAGAACTGGTATCGCTTCCATAACTTGTTTGGTGAATTCCTCGCACATGAGCGCCAAGCTCGAATTCCTCAGCAAGAAGCTGAACTGCATCGAAGTGCTGCAAAAGCGTGGATCAAGCAAAACACACCACACCAAGCACTACGTCACGCACAGCGCGCTGAAGATCCAGAACTGATCATTCAAATCCTGACTGAACACGGTTGGCCGATGTTCAACCAAGGTGAGCTTTCGTCCTTAGAAATGGCGATCAAACAGCTAACCACAGATCAACTATACAGTGAGCCAAAGCTTTCGATGTTGCGTGCTTGGCTTGCACAAAGTCAGCACCGTTATGACCAAGTGGGTACTTTGTTGGAAGAGGCTGAGACTCAATATCAAGCTCGAAACATTGAGCTCGATACTCAGCAGCAAGGCCAATACAACGCCTTGCGCGCCCAAGTTGCCATCAACAGCAATGAGCCTGAGAAAGCATTGGAATTGGCTGAGCTTTCATTGAGCCAACTGAACACCACAGTTTATCGTAGCCGCATTGTTGCAACCTCGGTTGTGGGCGAAGTGAATCACGTAATGGGTAATCTGAGCCGTGCTCTACCAATGATGCAACAAACCGAGAAGCTGGCTCGCCAATATCAGGTTTACCATCAGGCTCTGTGGGCGATTCTGCAACAAAGCGAAATCTTGATTGCTCAAGGTTATGTTCAAGCTGCATTTGAACTACAAGACAGTGCATTCAAATTGATTGAAGAACATCAGCTTCAATATGTGCCGTTGCATGAGTTCTTGCTGCGTGTTCGCGCTCAGATCTTCTGGTGTTGGAACCGACTAGATGAAGCGGAAGAATGTTGCTACAAAGGCTTAGATATTCTTGGCCACCATTCTCCGAGTAAACACCTACACAGCTATTCTATGCTGGCTCGTATTTCATTGAGCCGCGGCGAGATAGATAAGGCGTCGAAATTTATCGACCAGATTCAGCACCTATTGCGTCAATCGACTTACCACGTAGATTGGACGGCAAATGCTTCTTTGTCTTTGATTCTTTTCTGGCAAGTAAAAGGCGATAAAGAGGCGATACGTGATTGGCTGAGTGTGGCGGTTCGACCTGAATCGGCAAGTAACCACTTCTGCCAACTTCAGTGGCGAAACATCGTTCGTGCTCACATCATCCTTGAGCAGTATGAAGACGCAGAAGAAGCGCTAACTTTCCTTAAGAGTGAAGCCCAGCGTTCGCACCTGATTACAGACACCAACCGCAACTTGATCGTTGAAGCCGTGTTACGTACACAAATTAACGATGAAGACAGCGCACGAGTACTGCTTGAAGAAGCGCTTCATATGACTAACCAAACCGGTATGGTCGGTAACTTCTTAGTCGACGGTGGGACTATCGGGCATATCTTGGATAAGTTGAGCAACAAGCCTGGCTTAGGTGATTTAGAACGTCACCGCGCGCAACAAATCATGAAGGATATCTCCACGACCCAACGCAGTCGTTCGGTGCATTTCGATGAAGACTTTGTTGAGAACTTGGTTAATCACCCGAATATCCCTGAGCTGGTGCGCACTAGCCCACTCACTCAGCGTGAATGGCAAGTGCTTGGTCTGATCTATTCAGGATTCAGTAATGAGCAGATCGCTCAAGAACTCGATGTAGCGGGTACCACGATCAAGACTCACATCCGTAACCTTTACCAAAAACTCAATATTGCTAACCGTAAAGAAGCAATCAGCACAGCGGAAAACTTGCTGCAGTTGATGGGGTACTAAAACGGATTCGAGATTGATTCGAGATTGATTCGAGAAAACATAAGCTAGTCACCGATGGTGGCTGGCTTTTTTTTCATCTGAAGTTTAGAACCTAAAAATGTAGGAATGGGAAAAGTAAAAAGACGATCACCAAACGACAGGCAAAAAAATAGCCAACCGCAATAATCGCGATTGGCTCTATATATTTGTGAACAAATCATAAGTTCACTAACAACGTCAGTTGGCTAGGTGACCCTCGGCTTAAGAAGGGTCAATGTATATAATGCAGTTAGCGTGCCAACTTTTATTCGACGTTTTATAAGCCCTGCATCGCATAAAAACCATGAATTTGTCATGCGAATTGCAAAGTGCATTTGCATATTGCAACCAAGATGCAATATCGATAAGGGATCAGTTTCATCGCTGCTCTTAATGACAAATCACTAAGTGGTTGTTATCTAAATGTTAGGCAAATATTCACTTCAACTTATTGCCTTACAATTAATAGAGTAATAAAAGCCCTTCCCCAAAAGCATATTCATACTTTTTTTACACTAAAGTTTGTATACTGCACAAAATCATCCTCAACTCTATGAAGCAATGAACTACTTAAGTACTTTTTTCAAAGGCATGGCAATGGGCGCAGCAGACGTTGTACCTGGCGTGTCGGGCGGAACCATCGCATTCATCACTGGTATCTACGATACGCTGCTAGAAAGCATTCGCAGAATTAACCCTAGCGTACTTGGCTTATGGAAACGCGAAGGCTTCAAAGCCGCGTTTAATCACATCAATGGTTTCTTCCTAATTTCACTGTTCGCGGGCGTATTCACGAGCATTGCGACATTCGCAAAATTGATTTCTTGGTTATTAGTCACCCACCCTGTTCCACTGTGGTCTTTCTTCTTCGGCCTGATCTTGGTGTCGGTTTTCCATATTCTTAAGCAAGTAGAGAAACGCGATATGATTCGCTTCGTGTTTTTGCTGCTTGGCGTTGCTTTCGCTTATAGCATTACCGTGCTTAAGCCGCTGCAAATGGAGCCAACCAGCATCAACGTATTGATTGCGGGTGCGATTGCTATCTGCGCGATGATTTTACCCGGTATTTCAGGCAGCTTTATTCTGCTCCTGATTGGCATGTATGGCCCCGTGCTTGGCGCCGTTAAATCATTTCAAGTCGATGTACTTGCGCTATTCCTTGCGGGCTGTGTGATCGGACTGCTGACTTTCTCACATGTACTGTCTTGGCTATTGCGTTCATTCCGCGACTTCACATTGGTATTCTTAACCGGTTTGATGATCGGTACGCTGCCTAAGATCTGGCCTTGGAAAGAGACCATCAGCTGGCGCACAAACTCAAAAGGTGAACAAGTTCCTCTGATTCAAGAAAACCTATCACCGTTTGATTTTGAAGCGGTAACCTCTCAGCCTTCTCAGTTGGTCATAGCGATTGTGATGATGTTTGCTGCGATAGCCTTAGTTTTAGGACTAGAGAAGTTCGCAGAACGTAACGCTGACTAATCATTCAGCCAACTTCTGGAAAGCG
This sequence comes from Vibrio sp. 10N.261.52.C11, assembly GCF_041471405.1. Lineage (NCBI taxonomy): Bacteria > Pseudomonadati > Pseudomonadota > Gammaproteobacteria > Vibrionales > Vibrionaceae > Vibrio > Vibrio sp. 10N.261.52.C11. Next base: position 120,969 of record NZ_JBFROI010000004.1, on the reverse strand, counting down.
TCTAGAACGGATAATGCTTAGAAATACTAAGCTCACTTCTCGATTAAACAGACAAAAGCGAAGCCAATGGCTTCGCTTTTTTAGTTCTACCATACGCACAAAATTGCTTTTTGATACAAGCACGTATTGAGGGGTATGATAACATCGCCGCTCTTATAAAATTAGATGAGAACACGACATGCACTCTGCATTAAAGGTTGCTGCTCTTGGGATCGCTCTCGTGGCAGGCTTTTATGGACCGCAAGCAATTCAGCAGTTTAAATCAGCGATGGAGCACTCAACTGCCGACGTCAACTTGGATGACTACTGCATGCTTTCAACCACATCGTGTGAGCAAAATGCGGTGGCTATGACACTCGATAGTGAGACGGCTCAACCACTCGTTCCGAGTAAAATCAAAGTAGTTTGGGAAGGCGCAGCCTCTGACACATTAATGCTGTCACTCACGGGCTTAGAAATGGAAATGGGATCAGCACGTTTTCAATTAAAGAATATAGGCGACAATACCTATGAAGGTGACGTGATTTTACCTGTGTGTACCATGGATAAAATGACCTGGCTTGGCGAACTCACCGATGGTGTTGAAACCGTAAACCCTGCAATAAGGATGGCAAGATGAGTAAGAATTGGTCGTTAGCATTAGTGGTAGCGTTTGTACTTGGCTTTGGTGTCAAAAGCTATCTTGATGGGCAAAACGAAGCTCAAGAGCAACACGCTGCAAAACAAGCTATCGCTACAAAACAAGAGTTATCTGCAACAACCCTTTTCGGTAAAGACAACCAGCCAACGGAAATCTTTGACCAAACCGATGACAGAATTCGTATCGTTTACTTCGGTTTCACACGCTGCCCAGATGTGTGCCCGACTTCTCTAGCGATGTTAGCCGGAGCACTTAACCAAGTCTCTGATGAAGCAAAAGCCAAGATTCGCCCGATGTTTGTCTCTCTCGACCCTGAGCGTGATGCAGCAGAGGCCTCATACGAATACGCACAATACTTCCACCCAATGATGGAAGGATTAAGTGGTCCTTTGGATGTGACAACCACGCTTGCACACAACTACGGTGTTATTTTCAGAAAGACCAAGCTGGAAGGTTCAGAGTTGGAATACACCCTTGACCACAGCTCATATTTTTATTTTTTAAAGCCCGACGGTACCTTGATTACCAAAGTGCCGCATACGTTAACGCCAGCACCAATTGTTGAGGCTATCAACAAGCTGACGCAGTAAAACGTAAAAACAAAGAACTTAACTAATAAAGTTCTAACAAAAAGTCAGGTCCCAGACCAAAAACATAAAAATTAAGGACAACAACATGAAGTTAAAAGCACTTGCTCTAGCAGGCTTATTGCTAACCCCTTTTGCTCAGGCTAGTAGCGATATTATGGTTCATGACGCGTACGCTCGTGCAACACCGCCTTCAGCAGTGAACAGCGCGGTATTCACGACTCTGATGAACCACAGCGATAAAGATCGCGCTATTGTTTCTGCAACAACACCTGCAGCAGGTAAAGTAGAACTTCATGATGTAATCATGGATGGCGATGTTATGAAGATGCGCCAAGTTCAAGAGATCACAATCCCAGCGAATGGTGAAGCGGTACTTAAACCTGGCAGCCTACACATCATGTTGTTCGACCTAACAAGCAGCCTAAAAGAAGGTGAGCAAATCGAGATGACACTGACTTTCGCCAATGGTGAAACACAGACCTTCGATGCGCCGGTTAAGAAAGTAATGAGCGGCATGAAAAAGATGAATCACGATCATCATTAATCGTATTCACAATTGATAAAATAATTTAAGCCACGATGACTTCTCGCCATCGTGGCTTTTTGCTAAACTGAGCCCGCTTTTTATTCAAAGCCTGAACACATAAATAACCCAAGGAGAATAGAAGATGATTGTAATGAAAACACTAAAACTGGCAGTAAAAGTAGCGCGTTAATTTGTTTGGTTAATCAAACTTAAATACCGATCGACCAACTTATCGTCACCCGTGACGACAGCACACTTTTACCCGGTTTACTATTGATCGTAAGTGATCAATACCTGCATGCCCAATAGCGCATGACTAAATCCGGGGTCCTATCTATTTGAATTCGACCCAAGCTCAAAACATTTTTGACGTCTCGACGCTTTTTAATCTGACTAACACTTTTCGATCTCATCAACAATCTGAGGTCTTACAAGACGTTAATGCTCTCATAAGACTTTAATGCTCTCACAAGAAAAGAAAGCTCGCACGTCTGGGTAAATAGACATGAATTCACAAAACGCATTTTCTCATCCAATGTCACTTCAACAACTTGGATGGCAACCTGTATTCCAACAACAACTGACACTCGAAGACTATGATCACTCCGTCATTGCTCGTATCGTCGCACATCACCGCAATGGCTATACATTAGCGTCAGAGCAAGGTGAAATTGTTCTACCCATCCACCAAAACCAACCGGCAATGACCGTTGGCGACTGGGTAATATTGAACTCTGAACTGCAATTCGACCGCTTACTTGAGCGTCAGTCTCTCTTCAGCCGTAAAGCAGCAGGCCGTCGTGTGGCGGAGCAGTACATTTCAGCCAATATCGACACCGTGTTTATCGTGGTTTCGTTAAACAATGACTTTAATCTAAGCCGTATCGAACGCTACCTAGCACTCGCCAATGAAGCACAGGTTAAAGCGGTTATCGTACTGACCAAGAAAGACTTGTGTGACGACTACCAAGACAAAGTACAGCAAGTGCAAAGCTTAGACCCAATGCTAATAATCGAAGCCGTTAATAGCCTAGATCAAGACTCTACTCAAGTATTGTCACCTTGGTGTAAAACGGGCAAAACGGTGGCTTTGATGGGTTCGTCTGGTGTCGGGAAATCGACGCTGGTCAACTCGCTGCTTGGGGAGACTCAACAAGAAACGGGCGGTATTCGTGAAGACGACAGCAAAGGCCGTCATACAACCACGTCACGATCGCTCCACTTGCTAACGTCGGGCGGTTTATTGCTCGATACTCCTGGTATGCGAGAGTTACAACTCGCCGATTGTGCTGAAGGAGTAAGTGAAACTTTTTCTGATGTGGAAGAGTTAGCGATACATTGTCGCTTTTCTGATTGCAGTCATGAGTCAGAACCAGGATGCACAATACGCAAAGCTATTGAAAGCGGTGAGCTTTCTGAAAGACGATTCTCTAACTATGAGAAGCTACTCAGAGAGCAAGCAAGAAATGGAGCCTCATTGGCAGAACAGAGAGCGAACAGTAAACAGCTTTCTAAAATGTACAAAACCGTGCAATCAGAGAGCCGTAATATCAAAAAATCGCCTAAATAGCCGATTATTGAATTAGGTTTACAACACGTAAATAAGCCCCATGTCCCTATCGCGTATTAGCTCATTAATTCCTGAGCTCTTTAATGCATTGGGCTGGGGCTTTTTTGTATCAGCGAGGCTTCTTTGTATTAACAGGTCTTCTTTATATCAACAGGAACCCAATGGGATCATTTCTGCACACAATGATCTTGCTAATCGACTCTGACGGCACCAGAACCAGAACCAGAACATTGACCCGAATGAGTATTATCATGCAGATTTATATCTCAACAAGAGTACAAAAATTTAACATTTAGCTCTAAAAACACCACGTAGCGCAAACAATCACCCTAAAAGTAAACTATTCCTAGACACCCTCTTAGATCCCGCTAATATGACCGCCCATTCCACTAGTGTATAGTTGGATTTGGTACAACTTTATAAAAAATACATCACTATAATAAATTAACAATTGCAGGTATTTTATGCAAAATCACAACATGCTCGCCCGCATCGCTCGTGGAAATCTCGTTCTACAGATCCTTGCTGGTATTGTTTTCGGTGTCGTTCTCGCCATGGTTTCTCCTTCAGCAGCTCAAGATGCAGGCCTATTAGGTAGTCTGTTTGTTGGTGCTCTGAAAGCTGTTGCCCCAATTTTAGTATTCATTCTTGTTGCAGCTTCTATCGCAAACCAAAAGAAAGGTCAGCATACTCATATGCGTCCAATCATTGTGCTTTACCTGATTGGTACGTTCTCTGCAGCACTGACTGCTGTAGTACTGAGCTTCATGTTCCCAACCACTTTGACACTGGTTGCTGGCGCTGAAGGTGCTAACCCTCCTCAAGGTATTGCAGAAGTTCTTCATACGCTTCTATTCAAGCTTGTAGATAACCCAGTTAGCGCACTAATGAACGCGAACTACATCGGTATTCTTGCTTGGGCAATCGGTCTTGGTCTTGCACTGCACCACGCATCTGCAACAACCAAAGCGGTTTTCGAAGACCTTAGCCACAGTGTTTCACACATTGTTCGCTTCATTATTCGTCTTGCGCCATTCGGTATCTTCGGTCTTGTTTCGGCTACATTCGCAACAACGGGCTTCGATGCACTAGCAAGCTACGGTCAACTGCTAGCGGTTCTACTAAGCTCAATGCTTATCATTGCTCTTGTCGTTAACCCACTGCTTGTCTTTGTAAAGACAAAACAGAACCCATACCCACTTGTACTGCAATGTATTCGTGAGTCTGGTGTAACGGCATTCTTCACTCGTTCAAGCGCTGCAAACATCCCAGTGAACATGAACCTTTGTAAGAAGCTAGAGCTAGATGAAGACACTTACTCTGTATCAATCCCTCTAGGCGCAACCATCAACATGGCAGGTGCTGCAATCACCATTACTGTGTTAACGCTTGCAGCTGTACACACAATGGGTATTGAGATTGATATCTTCACTGCGATTCTACTAAGCCTTGTTGCTGCAATTTCAGCATGTGGCGCATCAGGCGTTGCCGGTGGTTCACTGCTACTGATTCCTCTAGCTTGTGGCCTATTCGGTATCTCAAACGATGTAGCGATGCAGGTTGTAGCGGTTGGTTTCATCATTGGTGTGATTCAAGATTCTGCTGAAACAGCGCTTAACAGCTCAACTGACGTAGTGTTCACTGCGGCTGTATGTAAAGCTGAGCAAAACAAAGCTTAACAGCTCTTGGGTATTAGGCTTTAGCTCTAAGCTCTAAGCTC
>NZ_JBFROI010000004.1:0-115185 GCF_041471405.1 Vibrio sp. 10N.261.52.C11 | reverse complement strand
GCTCTAAGCTCTAAGCTCTAAAAGCAAATAGCACACAAATAAAAAGGGAAGCATTCGCTTCCCTTTTTTGTTGTCTTGGTTTTCTAGATTACGGTTAGAAGATATATAGATTTATAGCTTCATAGATTTATAGATTTATAGCTTCAGTCATTCTTGTCTAACTCATCAAAGCTAACCAACACGTTTTAGTGGTTGCTTTTCCAGCTTGGATCCACTGCTGCCTGACTGAAGTCTAGAGAGTTAGGGCTTGCTTCTTTGTTATGCGTTGCTTGATCGCTGGGTGACCCTTGATTCGCAGCACCGCTTGGCGTCGCCTGCTGGCTGTAATCGACGTTAGAACCTTGCTCACTCGACGCTTTGGTCTCTAAATGACTACCATCGACATTTAACTCCTCACCTTCTTCATCAGACGCTTCTTTCACTTTCTTAGGGATCGGTATATTGCGCTTGTAGAGCTTATTGAGCGCTTTAATGATTGAATGCTTAGTGATCGCTTCTTGAGTCAACTTAGTCATGATCGGCTTAGTCAGAGCTTGTAAGCCCACGACGGCATCGACACCCAGTTCACCACCAACTTTATCCCGCAAATGCTTCGCTTCTGAGTAGCCAAAATGAGCAGACAAAAATAGCCAGATATAAGCAATCGCGTTGCCGTGTTCACCATGGTCAATCCAAGCTTCGCCAGCTCTAAACATGGCTTCTGCACTGTTCTTTTCTGCGGCAGTTTCAAACCAGTACACCGCTTCGCCGTGATTCGGTTCAACACCAACACCGTTCAAATAGCTCATACCCAGTTTGATCTTGCCGTCTAGGTTGTTTTTTTCAGCGGCCTTTTGGTACCACTCGACAGAGCTTTCAGCCGAGTAATCTGGATTCTCTTTATCTAGACACCAGTCACCGATAAACAGCATCGCTTCGGTATTACCACCAGCCGCAGACTCTTCAATATAGGTATAACCCTTAGGGATGTTCTTATCGGTTCCACGACCAAAGACGAGCGCTTTGCCCATCTCGAATTTCGCCGATACGTCATTGTCTAAAGCAGAGATTGCTAGCTGCCAAAAGTTGGCTTTCTCTCTTAAAATGAGGTCTTCTTTACGCTTCATGCTTAGGCGCACAATGCCGTACATGCCATTGATATTATCGAGTTGCGCCGCTTTGTCGTACCAATACAGAGCTTCCTTTATTTTGTTACGTTCAGCTTCTTTTGCCAAATACAGAATCGACGGTACATGACCGGTTTCGGCTTTGAAGTGACGCTCTTTTTGCTCTTGTATGCGCGCTTTTTCAATCGCTTTTCGGTAAGCGACAGCACGAGCCTTACGTTCTTGTTCCAAGCGCTGCTTTCTTAGCGATAAAGAGATCAGCCACACGGCGACAAGTATTAACGAAAGAGCCGTCGCACCAATTGCGATTCCCATTGTACTCATAAAATATTTAACCTAACTCGGCAGATACAAGACTCGACGTTGAGAGTGTGTTCTACCCATAGTGAATGTTATGTTTCGAATTACAGGGAAAAGTGCAGTTACTGGCACGTTCCGCCTTAAAATGAACTTAGTTCAGTATCTCAGGAATACATAGCGATAAAAAGTCTACTAAGACCTATCCTTATGCACTCCATAAATGGTGTGATCTTGCTTCAATAGAGTTCGATAATGAAGACCACCTTTGAGCAAAATAATCTTAAAAAACGACAACGAAATTGATGAATACCTATCAGCAATTTCATGTCGCTGTAGTTAGTTCAGTTGGCCGTATATGTAAGCCAGTTCAGCAACCGTTCTAGCAGAAAATTTCTTCATTAAACTCGCTCGGTGTACTTCTACCGTTCTCATTGCAATGCACAATTCATCGGCTATTTTCTGGTTACGCTTACCGTCGATAATTTGTTTGAGGATGTCTATCTCACGCTCGGTTAACGACGCGTACGCTTGGCGATACACATTCATGTGTAAGTGCTTTTCTGAAGCGTCCAAACCTTGCTTGATCGCCTCAGCTAACTCATTGCCTTTAACTGGCTTTTGAAAGAAATTCACCGCGCCGGCTTGTAAGGCTTCAACCGCCATTGGCACATCACCGTGCCCCGTCAGGTAAATCACCGACAGTGGGCTCTGCGCTTTTACCATCAACTCATGAACTTGCTGCCCTCTCATCTCTGGCATTCGGCTGTCTAAAACCACACAACCCGGCGCACTCAAGTCCACTGAGTCTAAAAAACTGGGGCCATCTTCAAAAGCTGACACAGTGAAATCATGCTCTTCTAATAAGAACACCAACGAATCGCGCATCGACTCATCGTCATCAACCACATAGACAGGAAGCCTTTGATGAAGTTCAGACATAACAAGATTCCTTATGAATCATTTGAAAGAGAGAAAGGCAGTGTCACCGCAACATGACATCCATGTGGGGTGAGTGACGTGATCGTCATTTGACCACTGTGATCTTCAATAACATCTTGGCAAATCGCGAGCCCAAGCCCCAAGCCATTTTCTTTGCTGCTCACAAAGGCTTGAGTCACTTCTTGTTCAGTGAAATCTAAGCCCGTTCCGTTATCGATAATCGACAACATTATTTTATCCGGTTGATACTCGGTAATCACTTTAATTGTCGATGGTTCGTTGTTTTTGTTACCAATATCAGACGTAGCGCTTTGTTCGCGATGCATCTGAGCATTACACGCATCAGTCGCATTGTTGATCAAATTTACAACCACCTGCTGCAATCCGACGGGGTCAACATGTAGCGTGATAGGTTTACCCACGACATAACGTTCAATGGTTATCTTGTGTTTCTGTAATCGAAATTGCAGTAGCTCGATGGTATCTATAAGAAGAGCTTCTATATCAGTTTGAGATTTATCTGATGAGCGTTTTTTGATCATGTTTCTTAAGCGCTGGATGATCGCATCAGCACGGTCCACTTGCGACTGGATCTTCTCAAATACAGGCTCTATGTCAGTCAGCGGTTTGTTCTTCGAAATCCGCAGTAAACCACCTTCGCTATAATTCCGAATAGCTGCCAAAGGCTGATTAATCTCGTGTGCCAAGCTACTTCCCAGTTCACCAACTACCGCGATTCGTTGTGAGTGCTCTAGCTGTTCACTCTTACTTTTCAGCTTATAAAGCGTCGCTTCTAGTTGCTTTTTGCTGCGACTGAATTTGTATTCTAGCCAGAAGTGGTAAGCATTCAGAGACACCACGAGAATAAAGAACGCCCATGCCCACTGTTGATTGTACTTGAGCCAGATTAACGCTTCTTTCCACCAAGGTTGTTGCAGTGGATGCATGTCGAGTTGTTGATATAGCTTGTCGATCGCCAGCAAGCTTGTCGGTGACGTCCAACCCGATGCATTCGCTGCAATGGCCGGTGCGCTGCTCTTAGGCATCGCAAATAATACCTGACTCATCTGTTTGGCCAGTGCCGAAGAAGCCCGCTCTGTTTTGGCGAACGACCAGTTGGGGTACAACGGCGTAGACACTTGGCATCGGAATCCTTCTGGCGCTTGATTCTCGATAATTCGATATTGCCCCGCCACCAGCAAACCTTCACTGATCATGTTCTCAACTAAACAGCTTGGTACGACAGCCGCTTCAATGTGCCCTTCACGTAGTTGATACAAGCTGGCGTCGATCGGGAAACCTAAAAATTGGGTGTTAGAGAAAAAGTGGTTGGGATTAAGCCCTTGTTGCATCACTTGGTAACGCATAGTGAGGTAACCACCAAAAGCATTTTCAGAGACAGCAGCAATCGGCTTTCCACTAAGTTGCTCAAACGAGATATACGGTGACATTCTTCTGACCACTAATGCAGAACCGATACTGCGCGTGCTGCTCACACCTTGATCGTCGTAATTGTGACTGGTCATGGTCGCCATCCAAGAGAGCGCGTATTGACGTCCTAAACGCACTGCTTGGCCGGGATTGGTGACAACAAAATCGACCGTGACATCTTTCACAGCTTCCGCCATCTCTTCTAAGTTGAAAGGCTTGAGAACAAAGTGTTTGCCGGGAATGCGCTCCGACAACCAATCCATCGTCGGCTGCCAACGCTGCTGCGCGGAAAGCTTGCCTCGAATAGCCAGCACACCGACCTCAATCACCTGTTCCGACTCAACAGTGTTTGATGTTGTAATCTCTTGCTCCGCTTGAGCGGCTAAACAGATTCCTGCAGTTAGACTCAACCAACAAAGGCTAACGATTGATATTAGGTTTCGGACTGTCACTAAAATCTCTTTCTCCACACTGATGGCATGTTCACACTCGAATAACGCATTGACGACACGTTAAATAGAGCCTTTAAACAAAGCATAACAGCTAGATTGGTAAAACCACATTTGTTCTAGATCAACTTTGATCTGGGTATGTGGAAATCCACAATACCTCGTGAACGGTCAAAAACTGACAATGAGCCTAACAGATCGAATACCCATTTATAGGTACCTCTATGGACTCATTGAAAAGACGGTTTCTCAGCCAATTCGGTAAAGTTTCCGCCGGCGCTGCGCTCATTCCCATTGCCGGAATCAACACCGCAGTCGCCAGCACAGCCATTCGCAATAACAACCAGCCTGACCGCAAGGGCGAAGTAGGTAAACGCTACGCCATGGCGATTGATTTGCGTAAGTGCGTTGGCTGTCAGGCATGCACTGTTGGCTGCAGCGTTGAAAACCAAGCACCAATTGGCCAATTCAGAACCACCGTAAAACAGTATGAAGTCTCCCTTGATGATGGTTCGACTGCTCAACAAGACGTGAAATCTTTCATGTTACCTCGTCTCTGTAATCACTGTGACAACGCTCCCTGCATCAAGGTTTGTCCAGTTCAAGCGACCTTCCAACGCGAAGACGGTATTGTCATGGTCGACAACGAACGCTGCGTAGCCTGTGCTTACTGTGTTCAAGCTTGTCCTTACGATGCTCGTTTCATTAATAACGACACCCTTACCGCAGACAAATGCACCTTCTGTGCACACCGCCTTGAAGACGGCTTACTGCCTGCTTGTGTAGAAACCTGTGTCGGTGGCGCGCGTGTCATTGGCGACCTTAAAGATCCAAACAGCGAGATCAACCGTCTGCTCAATGAAAACCAAGACGACATCAAGGTGCTTAAGCCAGAGCAGAATACCAACCCACATGTTTTCTATATCGGCATGAATGAGCGATTCGTTAGCCACATTGAAGGCCAACCTGCGATTTATGATCCAGCCGCCATCGATAACTCATCCTCTAGCAAACAAGAATTGGCAATCGCGACACAAGGCAAACAAGGAGAGACAGCATGAATATCACTGAGGTGTTAGTTCCCGCTCAAGAGATCGCTTGGCTACCGTGGGCGGTTCAATATTTCTTCTACATTGGTTCGGCTTACGCGGCCGCTATTCTGTTTTTGATTGCACTGATATTCAAGAACTCAACCAGCCACCAATTTCGTTCTGCCCTTGTGCTTGTGATGGCCATCGGCGCGATTGTTGGGCCATTAGCACTTACTGGTGACTTGCATCAACCCGGACGTGCGTGGCACTTCTATGCTCACATCACACCTTGGTCATGGATGTCATTGGGCTCTCTGTTTCTACCTTTGTTTTCTGGTCTGGCTGTTGCGACTGCTTGGGTTTACCTGCGTGATGACATCGCACAGCTCAAAGAGAGTGAAAACCCACTTCTAAAACGTTTGTCTTGGCTGACGCTAGGTAAATGGCAAATATCATCAAAGCTGATGATTGCACTCGCTGCTGTGACGGCTATTTCGGGCCTAAGCATCGCGCTTTATACAGGCGCAGAGATTGCGATTTTGGCGAGCCGACCGCTTTGGCATCAACCGGCTTCTCCACTACTTTGGTTCACGACCGCATTCTTTGCTGCAACGGGTTTAACGCTGTTGATTTGGGCTCTTCTGCCTTCAAGCAAGCCAAGCTTAAAACCAACAGACCTAGCTCTGATACAAAGAACCATTACCTTAACGGGTGGCCTTGCCATCATTTTCACGTCGATTTGGGCATCTAACCATGGTCACTTCAGCCTGTATGAGAATGACGCTTGGGCCATCAATTTAGGCATCATGACCACCAGCATTTTGCTGTGCATGATCTTGGTTCTACCACTGCAACGCCTATCGCAAAGTAAGCTAGGAATTATCTGTGTTGCGCTTGCGACCATAGTTTCTGCATGGGCGGTACGTTGGGTCACCATGATGGAAGTTCAAACCATTCCACGTTTCGATGTTGGCCCATTCCCTTATGAACTGCCGATGGGTAGCGCAGGATTACTCGGCATTGTTGGTATGTGTGGTCTTTGGTTAGCACTTGCGTTGTTCGCCTCTGAGATCGTGTCTACTGGTTCTACACGAACAACTGGTTCTGCACCAAAGACAACATCGAAGCCAAACCAAAATACACCTTCACCACTTAACCGCTCACATAGCTTGTAGTCTGAGGAATCATCATGGATAACAAACGTCGTCAATTTTTGAAAACAGGCCTTGCTGCCGGTGGTGCTGGAGCTTTTGCTGCAGGTTATGCGACAACCACAAAACACATGGTTCACGGTGCTATCGATGGCACCGCGGGTAAGAAAACCAACCACATCCATCACGGTAATTCGCTAGAGACGGAATACAGTGTTGATGAGCAAGGTAAGATCTCGCCGAATCCAAACCAACGCGTTGCACCATCAATGTGTTTTGGTTGCTGGACACTGTGTGGCTTGCGTGTACGTATCGATAATCGCAATGACGAGATCTTGCGTATCTCAGGTAATCCGTATCACCCACTATCAAGTGATCAGCAGATCCCGTTCAAAACACCGGTAAAAGACGCCTACATTGGCTTGTCTGGTGAGTCAGGCATCAATAACCGCTCGACAGCCTGTGCCCGTGGTAACGGCATGTTGGAGATTCAAAACAGCCCATACCGAATCACTCAACCGTTAAAACGTGTTGGTAAACGAGGTGAAGGCAAGTGGGAGCCGATCAGCTACGAACAACTTATCTCTGAGATCACCGAGGGTGGTGACTTATTCGGTGAAGGTAAAGTTGAGGGCTTACGATCGATTCGTGACATCGAAACACCACTCGATCCAAACAACCCTGAATACGGACCAAAAGCCAACCAACTGCTTGTGACCAATGCCGGTAATGAAGGCCGTGACGACATCTTGAAGCGCTTTGCATTTAACAGCTACGGCACACGCAACTTTGGTCACCACGGCTCTTACTGTGGTTACGCGTTCCGTGCGGGTTCAGGTGCGATCATGAACGATCTAGACAAGTTCTCGCACTTAAAACCAGATTTCAACAACGCAGAGTTCATTCTTTTCATCGGTATGTCTCCGGCTCAAGCGGGTAACCCGTTCAAGCGTCAAGCAAGACAATTGGCTGAGGCTCGTACCAACGGAAAACTCAGCTACACCATAGTGACACCAAGCCTTCCGGCAGGATCGTCAAGCCTTGCGGCGGGCGATCGCAATAACTGGCTACCGATCAAACCGGGCACCGATTCAGCATTAGTTCTTGGCATGATCCAATGGATCATCGAAAACCAACGATACAATCACGACTTCTTGTCTCGCCCAAGCGCACAAGCGATGCAAAAAGCAGGCACCACACACTGGTGTAATGCATCTCACCTTGTGATCAGTGACGAGTCGCACCCACAAAATGGGCGTATGCTTCGTGCATCGGATATAGGGTTGCTAGAAACAGGCGAACCGATGTCTGACGATGACGGATTCATCGCACTCAATGTGACAACTTCACTATTATCATCGCATATTCAGGTGAATGAAGCGGCTCTGTTCGTCGATCAAGATGTAGAAATCGATGGTCAGACTGTTCGCGTTAAATCTTCTCTGCAAAGATTGAAAGAAGAAGCCTTCAAATACGACCTTGCTTACTACAGTGAGCAGTGTGAGATCCCACAAGACCAGATTATTGCACTGGCAAAACGCTTCACCAGTTACGGTACAAAAGCAGTCGTGGATACTCACGGTGGAAACATGCACACCAACGGCTTCTACAACTCGTTCTCTATTCTGATGCTGAACGCGCTGATCGGTAACATCAACGCGAAAGGCGGTGCGATGGCGAAAGCGGGCGGCTACCCGACTTCGGTTGCTGGTCCACGTTACGACTTTACCAAGTTTAAAGGTAAGACTAAGCCTCAAGGTGTATTCTTGTCCCGCAGCAAGTTCCCGTATCAAAAAACTAGCGAATACAAACGTCGCGTTGCCGCAGGCGAGTCACCTTACCCGACCCGCGCGCCGTGGTACCCAATATCAGCTCCGCTTTTAACTGAGCACTTATCAGCTGCGATTGACGGTTACCCTTACCGTGCAAAGGCATGGATCAACCACATGGCGAACCCACTTTATGGTGTTCCGGGGTTAGATAACTTGTTGGGTGAAAAGCTTAAGGATCCAAAACAGCTTGGCTTGATCATCTCTATCGATGCCTTCATCAATGAGACCACAGCGTTATCGGATTACCTAGTGCCAGACACGGTGACCTACGAAAGCTGGGGCATGGCAACCCCGTGGCATGGCGTCGCGACCAAAGCGATCACCGCTCGCTGGCCGATTGTTGAGCCTAAAACCTCACGCACTCAAGACGGGCGCGCCATTAACCTAGAGAACTTCTTTATTGATCTGGCGAAAACACTGGGGTTAGGTGGCTTCGGCGACAACGTAATCAAAGACAATCAAGGTAACTGGCACGGTATTCATAGCGCTGAAGACTTCTACCTGCGCTCGGCTGCTAACTTAGCGTTCGTAAAAGGTGGCGTGCCGAATGTGGATGCGGAAGATATTGTTTGGTCTGGTCTTGAGCGCCTAGTGCCTGTGATGAACAAAACGCTCAAGCCTGAAGAGATGCTCAAAGTAGCGTACATTTTTGCGCGTGGCGGTCGTTTTGAAGACGCAACCAATGCCTACACCAATGAAACCATGAAGTACAAATGGACCAAACCTTTGGCTATCTGGAATGAGAAGCTGGGGACCTCTCGCAACACCATCAGTGGCGAACAGTACATGGGTTGCCCTACATGGTATCCACAAAAACTCGCGGACGGAACGCCACTAGCAGAGCAGTTCCCAGCAAAAGAGTGGCCGTTCACCCTAACCAACTTTAAATCCAACATTCACAGTGCGGTGTCTAACTTATCACCACGCTTAGAGTCGATCAAAGGAGTGAACCCAGTTTACATTCACCCGCAAGACGCCTCTTCTTCTGGTATCAAAACAGGCGACGTATTTGCCATTGAAACACCGAGTTCAACCACACACGCGTTGGCGATGGTGATTGATGGCATCAAACAAGGCACATTAGGCTTTGAACACGGCTTTGGACACAAAGAGCTCGGTGAACGCGCACACTGGATTGGTGACGCACAACAACCAGTGAAGATGAAGTCGAACGATGGCGTTAACATCAATGATATAGGCTTGATTGACCCGACGAGAGAAGGCAAAGGCGTCATGTTAGATTGGGTTGTAGGAGCAGCAGCCAGACAAGCGCTTCCGGCTAAGATCTACAAGGTCTAGCTTAAACTCAGCAAGCTATAACTTAATCACTGATCAAAACTCTTCCTTATCTGATTTGCAGATGAGAACACAACAGGGCAACTTCGTCATTCGAGGTTACCCTGTTTTTTCGTCCCCTTGATCTAGAAAAGCACCCTATTTGGATAAACGTCCAATCTACATAAAGTACCCAATCTACATAAAGCATCCGCTCTAGATAGAGTAATCAACCCAAAACCATTAGGTAATCTTCATTTCACCACAACTTTTTTAGCCCGCATCCATAAAGCAGCTATGCTTATACAATCGGTGCCATAAAAGAGCCTTAACAAGCAGTTATACCGAGGCGAACATGGCAGTTCCCTTGCATTTCATAAACGGCAGTTGGATCAACCTATAGAAGTTCACATCAATACCATTATGGTAACTGAGGTTATTAATGTGAGACTCACCTCAAGTTCCAAGTGAATTAATGTGGAAATCCACAATAGCGCGAACAACCAATTATGTCGAAAATGCGTGCATTACAACCAATAGCGACGCCTCATGACTAAGCTGACAATTAAAACTCAAACTGTAACGCTTTGCATCGCTGCTCTAGGAAGCCTTTCTTTATCCGCTTTTGCACAAGCAGCACCCAATCCAATGCCAGAAGCCGCAGAAACTTGTAGTGGCTGCCATCAAGCCGACGGTAAAGGCATGCCCAACATTGCCCCTATGCTTGCAGGGCTCAATGCTGACTATCTAGAACATCAACTGGTTCTGTTCTCAAGTGGTGAGCGTCAAAGCGCGATCATGAAGGGAATGGCTGACGGTGTATCTGATCCCGCAGTTCGTCGTGAGGTCGCAGAATACTTTGCATCACTACCTTCATACGAATTTACCGATTTAGAGCAGCGCGGCTCACAGGCTGATATCGATAACCCCTATCGTAAACTTGTATTCCAAGGCGATTGGGATAGAAACATTCCAGCCTGTGCAACCTGTCATGGGCCAAGCGGTATGGGCGTAGACAAATTCCCGCGCCTAGCAAGCCAGCATGCCGACTACATTCAGACTCAGCTCAATGCTTGGAAAAACGGCACTCGTAAGGGTGATGATTTAAACATGATGGGCAATATCGCCGGCAAGTTGACCGACGATGAGATCAAAAACCTCTCTTACTATTTCGCATCTTTCCGATACTAAAGGGCTCGCATGAAAACATTACTTCTAATTACCGCAACCCTTGCCTCTGGAATCGCTTATGCCGAAGGTGAGTTGCCCGATCGCCAAACCGAACTGCCCGCCGTTGAAAAACCACAAGATAATAAATATCTGGTGCCACGCGACTTGGTAGATATTCCTGATGGGGAATTTGGTGACAAAGTAAAACTGGGCTATTCCCTGTTTGTCGATTCACAACAGATGCGTGGTACGTTCGTCGGCAATGAACAAAACTGTGTCAACTGCCACATGCAAGCGGGCATGAAGCCTAACGCAGCACCTCTTTGGGGTGCGTACATGGCCTACCCTGCGTATCGTTCTAAGAATGACAAGGTAAACAGCTACGCAGAACGTATCCAAGGTTGCTTCACCTACTCAATGAATGGTCTGCCACCGGCTGAGGGTTCAAAAGAGATGGTCGCACTAACGGCGTATTCATACTGGCTGGCGATGGGCGGCATCTTAGACAAGAACGGCATGCAAGATACACCCGTTCCTGAGATTAGCGATGCCGACTTACAAGTCGGTGGTAAAGCGGAAAGCTTCCCTCTCCCTGAAGAGCTGTTAAGCAAATACCCAATCGATGGCCGCAGTAAGTTGGTAGGGCGTGGCTATCCTAAGATTGATAATCCTGAACAAGAGCCATCGATAGCGCGTGGTGAAAAGGTTTACCAAACCAACTGCCAAACCTGTCATGGTCAAAATGGTGAAGGTATTAAAGGGGCTGACGGACGTTCATACTTTCCACCATTGTGGGGCGAAAACGCGTATAACTGGGGCGCGGGTATGCACCGGGTGAACACCGC
Organism: Vibrio sp. 10N.261.52.C11; assembly: GCF_041471405.1. Taxonomy (NCBI): domain Bacteria; kingdom Pseudomonadati; phylum Pseudomonadota; class Gammaproteobacteria; order Vibrionales; family Vibrionaceae; genus Vibrio; species Vibrio sp. 10N.261.52.C11. The sequence continues at coordinate 103,656 of NZ_JBFROI010000004.1, read as the reverse complement.
TGCCTATTTCATCTATGAAAACATGCCGCTTGGAAAGAGCCAGCAACTTTCGATTCAAGATGCATGGGATGTGGCTGCATTTGTGAATAGTCATGAACGCCCACAAGATCCTCGATACAAGGGTGATGTTGCTAGCAATGCTAAGCGCTACCACAATCACCAAGGTTACTATGGCAAAGAAGTTGATGGTAATGTACTGGGTTCAAAAGCTTATCCGAGTGGTAAAGAAGTGATTCATGAGCATTAATAGGTATTAGTGAATATGAGCCGTTCACGCCAGCTATAGCTAAGCTTTACATTGTAAATCAGTGATAGCCGGAGGAATAAAAAGGAGCCAGATCGTTCGACGTTCTGACTCCTTTTTTATGTTTGAACGATTAGAGATTCAGCTAATCTTGCTGCATCTTTTCCCAAATGGTCGGAGAGCCAATATAGTCTTGAACCGTAGTGATGAATTCTTTGACTAGTTTGGTTTGCTTACGGTGCGGATAGACAGCGTAGATTGCGGTATCAATCGTAGAGATCGGATAATCCGGCAGTAAAGTGACCAAGCCAAGTTCTTTCATTGAGGCATACAGGTTTGATTGATCAAGGAAGCCATAACCTAGACCATCTTTCACACAAGACACCATAGTACGAACATCACTCACCTTATAGTTGCCACGAATCGTTAGGCTCTGGAAGGTATTACCTCCCGGCTCTTCACTAATGCGCAGATGGTCGACCGTCATATCACCATTGGTATAAATCACCGCAGGTAGAGCGAGTAGATCTTGTGGCGTTTTCGGTTCACCGTGCTGCTTCACAAAATCGTTTGACGCGACCAACATGAAATTACTGTCGGCAATCTTCTTCGCAATCAAATTCGATTCAACAAGCTTACTGAAGCGAAACGCGATATCAAACTGCCCTGCAATGATATTGGCGATCTTATCGTCTAGTGAAAGTACGATCTGAACATCTGGGTACTTTCTCATGAACTGAGTGATGATAGGTTGCAAATATTGCTGCCCAAAATAGATCGGTGAAGTAATTCGTAGCACACCTTTGGGTTCAGACTGGTATGAATCTGCAATTCCTTGGATCTGATTGATAGTGTCTTTCAGCACATAGGTTTGTGCGAGAATATCTTCCCCGGCCGACGTCAACGAAAACGAGCGTGTAGAGCGGTTAAGCAGCTGAACACCTAAATCTTGCTCGAGCTTTTTGATCTGTTTAGAGAGTGATGAGTTGTCCATATCGTGCAAGGTTGCCGCTTTGGTAAACGACCCTTGTTGAACCACATCTAAGAACAATAACAACTGATTGGTATTTGGCACTGCGCCTCTCCTGAAATAAAACTCGACTAGCGTTCGTCTTTAGGGGTATCCATCACAACCATAGTCGTAATAGATTGCACCTGAGCACATTCCCCAAGCACATCGGCATGAAACTTCTTATAGCCCGGTAGATCTTTGGTTTCTACCCTTAGCAAGTACTCGTTGGCACCGGTAATGTTGTGGCACTCCACCACCTCTTTTTCCATACTGACATGCTGTTCAAACTCTAGTTGAGCCGCTTTGCTGTGGCTCGATAAACCAATCGAAACGTAAGCAATAAAGCCAACGCCCATCAGGCCATTATCCAGAACTGCACGGTAACCTTGAATGATCCCTTTACGCTCGAGATCTTGTACTCGCCTTAAGGTCGCTGAAGCCGACAAACCAATTCGTTCAGAAAGCTCAATATTGGAGATTCTGCCGTCCAATTTAAGCTCTTGCAATATCCTTTCGTCAAATCTATCCATAAGTACTTATTATTGTGCATTAAGTGATAATTGAGGAAATAAAAGCACATAATTGCCTCACTTTCCACCTACTATGTTTCTCAACACGTGAAAGTCATGACCGGTCAGTCACTTCGTTCATTTTACTGCTGGAGAACCATAATGCCTTTAGAACAACTTAGCGCACTTGCCTTGTTTGCGTTTGTCTCGACCTTCACACCAGGTCCAAATAACATCATGCTCATGACATCAGGAGCAAATGTTGGCTTTGCCCGTACTATTCCACACATGCTTGGCATTGCTCTAGGGTTTGCAGCCATGTTGCTGCTGGTTGGCTTCGGTTTAATGGGCATTTTCAACGCGTACCCAGTTACTCACCAAATACTGAAATACCTGAGCCTTGCTTACCTCGTGTACCTTGCAATCAAGATAGCATTGAGCGGCAAAGCGAAAAGTACTGAAGCTTTTAAACCAATGACCTTCCTCGGCGCTGCCAGTTTTCAGTGGGTGAACCCTAAAGGTTGGTCAATGGCGCTGACTGCGATTTCAGTTTATAGCAGCGGCAGTTCATGGTGGGAGCTTGCAATCATCGCAGGTATCTTCACGCTAGCCAACTTGCCTTCTGTGACCTTCTGGACGGCAGCAGGCAAGCAACTACAACACTGGTTAACAACACCAGTCCGCATTAAAAGCTTCAACTACGGTATGGCTGGCTTGCTTCTAGCATCGACCATTCCGATGCTCTAGTCGAATAACTTCTGTATTTTAACGGTTGGTACTCCTGTGCTAACCGTTATTCTCTTTATAAATAACCCACAAGTTCACTAAGCCAACGACCAAACATCGTCTGCCCGCTCGGCGTTAACGTCCACACAAACGCCGCAACATTCACTGCCACTGTCACCCAATATATGGCTCTGAACGGCTGCTTCTGCGTTTTATGACGCAGCTTATCTTGAGCAATCAACGCCCCTAGCCAGCCACCAGCAACAGAAAAAATATGCAGTGTTTTCTCTGGCACACGCCAATTGCCATTGATCGCTGCTCGCTTGTCCTTCGCGTACACAAAAAACGTCACGAAACCGATAACCAAATACCACACCAACAGCGCTTTAGAACTTTCCGCAAACAACACAGACACCGCCACCAGAACCAAATAGGTGATAACGATTTGAATAGATGAAGACAACATGACTCCTTTTGAGCAACAGCTCACATACTGTAGCAATTACGCCCTGTAGATTTTGATAAGGATGAGCAAGGCATATTGTAATTCGGTTAGCCTGCAAAGAATAAACAAGCCCTTTCATCCCTACATAACATGATGGAAGTTAAAGGAATTATAAATATGTACAACCAAAAGTACGCCATCTACCAAGTTTTTACGCGTTTATTTGGCAATAAAAACACCCAACATGTTCCATGGGGCACAATCGAGCAAAATGGCGTCGGTAAGTTCAGTGATTTTACCGACAAAGCGCTGTCTGAAATCCGCAAACTCGGTATGACTCATATTTGGTACACCGGAGTGCCACATCACGCCATCATCAATGATTACAAACACATCGGGATTTCAGACGATCACCCGAGCGTGGTAAAAGGCCGTGCAGGATCACCTTATGCGGTAAAAGATTACTACTCAGTCAATCCAGACCTCGCTGAGAATCCTGATCGCCGTTTGGAAGAGTTCGAGGCACTCATCAAAAGAAGTCACGACAATGGTTTAAAAGTGATTATCGATATCGTACCGAATCACGTTGCGCGTCATTATAAAGGCTTAAACAACCCAGAAGGTGTCAGTGACTTCGGCGCTCAAGATGACACAACGCTGGAATACCACAAAGACAATAACTTCTACTACATTCCCAACAGCACCTTTGAATTGCCAGACATAGAGCCCGCTTTTACGCCGCTAGGTGGTGAACAGCATCCCAACCTAAACTCCCCGTTTATAGAGACGCCCGCCAAATGGACAGGTAACGGCTCACGTTTAGCCAAGCCTAGTTTCGATGATTGGTATGAAACGGTGAAAATCAATTATGGCATGCGACCAGACGGTTCAAAAGACTTCCCTGAACTACCGAGTGACTATGCTCAACGCAATTACATGGATCATTTCCGTTTCTGGGAATCTGTTTATGTGCCTAACTCTTGGGCTAAATTCCGAGATATCGCCTTGTTTTGGTTGAATAAAGGTGTTGATGGGTTTCGCTACGATATGGCTGAGATGGTTCCAGTCGAATTTTGGAGCTACCTTAATTCATCTATAAAGATGAAAAACCAAGATGCCTTTTTAATGGCTGAGGTGTACCAACCGGACTTATATCGCGACTATATCCACTTAGGCAAAATGGACTACCTCTATGACAAAGTAGATCTGTACGACGGCCTCAAAGCCATCATGCAAGGCAAGGCTTCAACGGCAATCATCCCTGAAATCCAACATCAAATGCACGACATTGAACATCATATGCTGCATTTTTTGGATAACCATGACGAGCAACGAATCGCCTCACCAGAGTTTGTAGGCAATCCGAATATCGCGAAACCAGCAATGCTCGTCAGCGCGTTATTGAGCAGTTCTCCAACCATGATCTACTTTGGGCAAGAAGTCGGAGAACCGGGCGCGGAGAATGCAGGCTTTGGACAGCCCTCACGAACTTCCATATTTGACTACATCGGAGTCCCACAACACCAAAAGTGGATGAACCACGGCGCATTCGATGGCGGGCTATTAGACGAAAACGAAAAGCAGCTGCGTCACTTCTATCAAAAGGTAATGAACTTTTCGCTAGAGCACTCATCGATAACAGGTGATTACCAAGACTTACACCAGTGCTGTAACTTAAGTGATTCAGTCTACGCATTTCTGCGCTATGACAACCAAGAGTTGACAATAGTTGCTGCGAATTTCAGCCAACATGTCACCGAGAATATTCACTTAACCGTTCCAAGTGATGTTATACAAACGCTCACAATCGCTGATGACAGTTACTTGTTAGATGAACATATTGAAGGCATTCAACAACAGGTATTAAAAGTTGAGGAAAGTATTGGCCGTTTTAGTCTTGATCTAAAGCCACTAGCTTCGTTGGTTTGGGTATTTCCCTTATCTGAATAGGATATTTATTATTAATTCCCAAAAAGCCTGAGTTTTAATTAATTGATAAATAACTTAATTCCCACATTAAATTAACGTCACCTCAATTCGATACCTTCCTCACATTAATAAGGATGAGCTCTCATCCTTATTATCTACTCCCATCCTCTACGCCTTCTACTATTGATATTAAACATATGAGTTATTGATCCAATAAATTTAACTTAAACCAAATACAAAGCGTGATATTGACACTAGGTTTCCTATTTTTATATATTAAAAATAACTTTATACATAGCCATCACAAATAGTTGACCATCGTTAAGACTAGGATATTCATCTTCATAAAAAGTGAAATATGGATATTAAAACGTGAACAACATAAATATTAATAAAATTATCTCTCTACGAAATACCTTCAACAATACCAAAAAGAAGAGCTTCAAACGCTCTACATTGGCCAAAGCAATGTTACCGCTCTTCACCGCTACTTTGATCGCGGGTTGTGGTAGTGATAATGATAGCGACAACGGTACAGCCCCTGGCAACAGTGGTTTATACCCTGCAGCTGAAAACGAAGTCGTTATTTACTACAAACGCGATGTTGCCGCTGCCAGCTCATCTGGCTCAACTTACGACGGTTGGGGGCTTCACCTTTGGAATGGTGAAGGCTGTACCAGCACAGACTTAGTCGGCATGGGGTTGAGTGAAACCGGAACCGATTGGAACAGCCCTTACGAATACGATGGTATCAGCGATACTTACGGTGCCTATTATGTGTTGAAAGTTGACCCAGATGCCTCTGACCCACACAAATGCATGAACTTCATCTTGCACAATGGTGATGAGAAAGCATTTGGCAGTGCGAACTCAAAAGTCGAGTTAACTAAGCTTGGCGATTCACAAGGCGTATTTGGTTTCCATGGCAGCAGCGAGTTGTACTACGACCCTATTTCAGAGCGACCAGTCAATATTGATGGTCAAAAAGCACACTGGCTAGATGCAACCACAATTGGTTGGGAAGCGGCTAGCAATGCAGACTCTGTGAAGCTTTTCTATGCACTAGACAACAGCATCACAATGAACGATGACAAAGAGATTGTCGGTGGAACTGCAATTGAACTAAGCAAAGACGGAGAACTATCTTCTGAATTGAAAGAGCGTTTCCGACACCTTGCAAGCTTACCTGCCCTAGCTATCGATGTTGACGACAGCACACTTCGCACTATTTTAAAATCTCAGATAATTTTTGTTGCCTACAATGCCAATGGCGATGTTATCTCTTCAACTGAGGTTCAAAAACCTGGTGTGCTTGATGCGGTATTTGCTAGCGAAGATGCTGGTAATGCAATGGCTGAAGAACTAGGCGCAATTGTTGAAGGCAGTGCGGCGACCTTCAAGCTTTGGGCACCAACCGCGCAAGATGTAGAACTCGTTCTATACAGTGAAGATCTGCTAAGTTCACAAGTAATCCCGATGACGGAAAACACTGAGACAGGCATTTGGGCGACTGATGCCGTGTCTAATGCAGTGAACAGTTATTACCGTTACCAAGTGAAGGTTTATCACCCAACCACAGGCAATATCGAAACTCGCCTTGTGACAGACCCATACTCTCTCAGTTTGTCAAAGAACTCAGCATACTCTCAAGTGATTGACCTGAATGATTCAACCTTGAAACCAGCGAACTGGGACAACTACCAACGACCAACCGTAGAGAAAGACGAAGACCACGTACTTTACGAATCACACCTACGTGACTTTAGTTTCAGCGATAAGCTCGGCACAGCTAGCCTAAATGGCAAGTACCTCGCTCTTACAGAAGCCGATCGTGAGTCGGTCAAGCACCTACAAGCTCTGCAAGAAGCAGGTTTAACCACGCTGCATATCTTACCGGCATTTGATATCGCTACCGTTGATGAAGATACCGCCAGCCGTGTTGATATCACCGACACCGTTGGCAAACTGTGTGATGTAAAACCGACTGCTACCTTATGTGGAAACGAAGACGAAAATAAAGTCATCGAAGATGTACTCGATGGTTATGACCCTTCAACAGGCGATGCGCAAGCGCTAATGAACGACCTGCGCATGCTGGACAGCTTCAACTGGGGCTACGACCCATTCCATTACACGGTTCCAGAGGGCAGCTACGCGACAGATCCAAACGGTTCTCAGCGTATTCTCGAATTCCGTCAAATGGTGAAAGCCACGCACGACATGAATCTCAAGCTGATCATGGACGTGGTATATAACCATACCAACGCGTCTGGTGTGAACGATAAATCGGTACTGGATAAGATTGTCCCTGGGTATTATCACCGCCTTAACGTCAACACAGGTGGCGTCGAAAACTCGACTTGTTGTGACAACACTGCGACTGAAAACCTAATGATGGGTAAGTTAATGGTCGATTCACTTAAGGTGTGGGCTGACGACTATAAAGTGGATGGTTTCCGTTTTGACTTAATGGGCCACCAGCCAAAAGACGTGATGGTAGAAGCTCTTGCTGAAGTTCGTAAAATCGACGAGAACACACTGTTCTACGGTGAAGGTTGGGATTTCGGCGAAGTAGCGGATAACGCACGCTTCGATCAAGCGAACCAAATCAACATGGCAGGCACTGAGATCGGTACATTCTCAGACCGTCTGCGTGACGCCGTGCGTGGCGGTAGCCCGTTTGATGGTGGCGTCGATTCAGAAGGCAACCACCCACTTCGCTTTAACCAAGGCTTTGGTAACGCAGCGATTGCCAACGAAGAGACCAAAGTTGATCAAGATTCAATCAACGGTCGCTTACACAACCAAGATCTTGTTCGTTTAGGAATGGCAGGTAACCTCGCAGAATACGTATTGATTGATTACAAAGGCGACACCAAACTGGGTAAAAACGTGGATTACAACGGCGCGCCAGCTGGTTACACCAAGATGCCTTCAGAGAACATCTCTTACGTATCAAAACACGACAACCAAACACTATGGGACAACAACGCTTACAAGATCGCCACTGGTACTAGCTCTGCAGAGCGTGCTCGCATGCAGTCTGTATCACTCTCTACCGTGATGTTAGGCCAAGGCATACCATTCATCCATATGGGGTCTGAACTGCTACGTTCAAAGTCTATGCAGCGCGACTCTTACGATTCTGGTGACTGGTACAACCGCGTAATGTTTGATGGTACTAACAACAACTGGAATGTTGGCTTACCACGTGAAGACAAAGATGGTGCCAACTGGGATCTGATCAAAACTATCATTGCTGACAGTACGGCTAAACCAGACGCAGACGACATTGAGTTAACTAAGCAGCAATTCCTAGAGCTATTAAAGATCCGTAGCTCAAGCGAACTGTTCCGCTTAGATACAGCAGACGAAGTTATGAAGCGAGTCGACTTCCGTAACGTAGGCGAAGATCAAGTCGAAGGCCTGATTGTCATGTCGATCGATGATGGCGTGTCTGCGGGCGACGATCTTGACCCTGCAAATGATGCGATTGTGGCAGTTGTAAACTCAACTAATAAATCTCAATCATTCAAAATCACAGGAGCAACCGGCTTTACACTTCATGACGTTCAACAAAACTCGGCTGACGACACAGTGAAAGGTGCAAGCTTCGCCGCTGAAACCTTCACAGTCCCTGCACTAACGACAGCTGTGTTTGTACAAGCACAAAACGGTGCTCAAGGCGCTGGTTTGCCGGTTGATAACTCAGACAAGGATGTATCTAGCATTCCTCCGTACGGTCAAACAACCGTCTACGTTAAAGGTGACATGAATGGATGGGGCGCAACGGATGATTGGGCAATGAGCTTTGTCGCTAATGGTGTTTATTCTGTGACAGGCAACTTGGAAGCGGGTAACTATGGCTTCAAGTTTGCTGATGCTGATTGGGTATCACCTAACTTTGGTTGCGATTCTGTAGAGCTTGCAAGCGGGTCAATCGATATTGGCACAGGTGGCAATTGCCAATTGAGCGTAACGGAAGCGGGCAGCTACACCTTCACCTTGAATGCCATTCACGAGCTTGACGACAATGTAGACAAAGCTGTGGTATCTGTCACTAAGAATTAAGCTCCAAGCTTAGGTTCAAGTAACAGATAATAAAACAAGCGAAAGCTAGCCTTTGGGAGACGTCAGTCTCCCTTTTTTATCCTCAATAAACTCCAATCCCAATGCACCACACCATTGCTTTGCTTCCCATCGATAAATACTCACTGTTAAGTGACAGATGAACCAGTTAACCCTTAGTCCTTAGTCCTTAGTCCTTAGTCCTTAGTCCTTAGTAGAAAGGATAACAACCTCAAGTGAACTGTTAGTTTAATCGAGAGGAGATATCATGAATATAATTTAGAAGCAGTTAATGGAGCAGCAGGTAATCTATAGGATTCATATCTAGTTACTCGAGAACAATAAGAGGGGGGAGCGTATTTTATGTCAAAACCTAGTCATTCAAAGCTATAAATAGCCGGAAACTTCCACTTATATTGGTTATTTATAATTATGCGTAAGTCAGTGGTCACTTTAATTTCAATAATTAAGTGAATATATACTTGTTCATTTATCTCAAACAATAAAAAAGCTCCCTACTAGGAGCCCTTCTCTTTATATCAATCAGTATTTACGAACTAATCGACTACTTTTTATTGACAGATTTTACAAAGACTTCTTGTGCGCCTTCAATACCTAGTGCTTTTGCTTCATCTAATAACACTAACGCTTTATCAATCATCCCAACACTAACCGCACTTTCAATACTATTGAGATAAAAATTTTTCTGCTCTTGACTTAATACTTCATCATCTAAGTTATTTTTAGGTGAATTTGCAACCTTAGCTAAAAGAGCTGATTTTTTTGAGTACCCTTGTAGGGTCTTCGTTTGAACTTCGAGCGAAAATTGTCCAGAATTTGAAGAGGTATATGTTGGATTTGTTGCAATTGGCATAGGTTCCCCACTCTCTTGAGCTCGGAGTATTGCAGGGTGGGGCACTACGACTTTATTTCCGAACGATTTAGAGTCAGCATAAATCACAAAATATGGTGTTTCAATAGCGTTAATTTTAGCTTTAAATTCAAATCTATTTCTAGCAAAAGCATCCGAGAATAGAATATTGAAATCTTCTGGTTCAATAGTTTCAACCAACTCAAATTGGCTATTTAGTAGATCAACCCTTGGTATTACTACATGCCCATCTAACATATTACTTCGAATTAAAAGGTCTACATTTTTGGATTGCTCATTAAAGGCAAAAGCAGAAAAGTAGCTTTTACCTGACACAAATAATCCAACAGGGGAAGACTTATCGATAATAAAGTCTAAAGACTGTGTCCGATCCAGTCGCACCCAAGGATACTCTAGCTCTGAAGCACAACAAACCATGTCATTAATTGGGGCAATACTTGGAGCCTCTATGCTAGTAGAAGCACAACCAAATAAACCGATGCTCGATACGAGTAATAGACTATTTTTCACTTCAATTTCCTTCAGATAGCAATAAAGGCAACCATTGAGATTGCCTTTTAAAATCAAATATTAGGATTCTGTCAAATTAGAACCAAATCTCTGCTTCAATACCAACTCTTGTTTCATCACCTTTCGCGCTCTTAGACCAATCATAATTATCATCAGAAGAAGTCATGTAAGTGATGTAAGGTTTAATTTGTGGACGACCAAAATAATCAGCATTGACTGTAAAAACAGGAGCTAAAGTCGCAGCTATGAATGAAGTATCATCCTTTTCACGTCCCCAACTTGAGCCATCTGCTAACATTTCGTTAGCATAAGTCAGTACGGCTTCTAATCTAAAGTTTTCATTTATTTTGTACGATGGTGTTACACCAATAAATAAGCGTTGTACATCATCTTGTCCCCAAACTTGGCGATCATCTGAGTTATCAAGAGACCAATAGACAACTTCAGAACCAAGTTGAAGATTTTCAGTAATATTCAATACACCATAAGAGGTTAAGAATATAGATTCGTCACTTTCATCCCAACCTCCGTTCCAAGAACCAAAGTTAACACCTTTAGTTCCCGCAAGTCCTTTACCGTAAGTAAGGGCTGTCAGTGACCAACCATCAAAACCGTAATAATCTCTTGAGTATGTTACAGATAAACCAACACCATCTTCAGCAGCGGTACTGCTAGTAGTATCCACATTTTCACGCATCATATATTTAGCGTCAAAATCAAATTTACCACCAAGCGCTTCTACACCATAAAAGTATAGGTCAACAGAGGTCATTGTTTTACTACGACCTTCGTCATCTAAATTATCACCTTTACAATTGTAAGTACCGCTACCGTCTTTGTAGCAAGAACCATCGCCGGCGTCTGCAGAAACAATAGCTAACCCCATATTATTGTATTGAATACCACCACCTAAACCTGATGATTGCTTCCAAAACTCTTTAGTAATGATACCAGCTTGTCGATTAAGGTAACGTTGACCAGCCCAAATACTCGTACCTTCTTTAAAGAAAGAAAGATCACCTAACTCTACATAAGCTTCTTTAAATTCCAATTGGCCTGTTTGAAGATGGCCTTCGTTACCACCAGAAGATGTATAGAAACCTCTACCGCCACTTCCTTCGTGGTTACCATATTCAGTCTTTAAAACATACTTAGACCATGACCCGTTGTCATAGTTATCCCCACGACTTACCGTAAACTCAACTTGGTTTGGGTTTCCAGAGAATGCAGCACCCGCCGCACGATAGTCTCGTCTATGAGCCCATGTTTCACTAGTATCAAGAGATTCACCCACATTATATAAAAGGTGACCATACCCATTCACTTGCCAACCCTGTTGAACTTTATCTTCGGTAGCGAACGCAGAGCCAGCAGCTAGCGTAGTCGCCACTGCAACAGCAATCAAACTTACTTTTTTCATTCTTAACTCCATTAAGGACGATTTATTTTAGGTTTTTATATTTTTGCTCTCTTGCGGCAACCAAAGGCAGTAATGGTAGTCGTAAGATAGAGAGGTTTAGGGTTTCCCCTGATTCGTTTCAACGGAGCCAATATTAAGAGGGGATGACAAGTTTGACTTCCTCCGCCCTGAACTAAATTAAGGGGGATGAGAAGGGAGTAGAATTTATACAGAACGGTGTTTACAGGAGTTAGATCACTTAATCTAGGAGGAGTAGACAGCACACAGATCTAATTATTCAATATAAGTGGGATCTAGTTCAAATATATAATTTGAACCTAATCGGTAAATTATTTTTTTAACAATAATTATTCTGTGAAGTTGCTTGACCTTACTGTGACAAAGCTTTTTACTTATAGTTCACTGATGTCGATAAACGAACAAGAAATCAAGCAATGACTAGAACGCTCGCTCGCCCTTATCCACTAGGCGCAACGCTAGGTAACACTGGCTGTAACTTTTCAATTTATTCTCCTGACTGTAAATCACTCTCTCTCGCTCTTTTTGACGAGAACGACGAATTCACCACTTATAAATTAGAAAATGAATACGCTGATATCAGGTATGTCTTTATTGATGGTATTAAAGCGGGACAAAAATACGGCTTCATTGCCGAAACGGACAATGGCCCTATCCTGCTTTCAGACCCGTATGCCAAAGCAATAAGCGAACCGCTCGATTACGTCACGCCATATACCAATGAAAAAAGCTTTGCTATGGCGAAATGTGTCGTTGTTGATGACACCTTCGATTGGCAAGATGTAGAAAAGCCACGCATTAGCCGCGAAGATACCGTTCTTTTTGAAACGCATGTAAAAGGTCTATCTCAACTGCACCCAGAAGTGGCTGCCAATACTAAAGGACGCTACTTAGGGTTAGTGAGCCCTGAAATGCTTGCGTTCTACAAACAGCAAAATATCAACTCTCTACAGCTTTTGCCCATTGCCGCATGTATGCATGAGCCTCATCTCTTGGACATGGATAAAGTGAACTATTGGGGTTACAACCCATATTTGTTCATGGTGCCAGACCCTCGCTACGCAGAAAAAGACGCTGTTAATGAACTCAAAACTGCAATTCGTGAGCTGCATCGCAATGGCATCGAAGTCATTCTAGATGTCGTGTACAACCACACAGCAGAAGGTGGGGAAGGCGGAACCACCTTCAACCTAAAAGCACTCGATAGCCGCTACTACATTAAACATGGCTGCCATTATGCGAATTTCACGGGTTGTGGAAACACAGTAGATCTCACCCACCAGCCCGCACTCAACTTAGTGATGGATACGCTTCGTTACTGGGTGAGTGAATTCAAAGTCGACGGCTTCCGTTTTGACTTGGCAGCGACACTGGGGCGCGAAGGTGACAACTACAACCCTGAGGCTGCTTTTTTCAAAGCCGTTGCTCAAGATCCTGTGCTCAAAGAGACCAAGTTGATTGCAGAACCGTGGGATATTGGCCCTAACGGTTATCAAGTAGGTAACTTTCCACTAGGCTGGAATGAATGTAACGACAAACTGCGTGATATCACACGTAGCTTCTGGCGCGGTGATCAAGGCTATCTAAAAGAGTTTGCGACGCGCTTAATGGGATCTCGCGATATCTACAGCGCAGCACACTGGCCATACAGACTAACCGTAAACTACATCACGTATCACGACGGCTTCACAATGCAAGATCTTGTCTCTTACAAACACAAGCACAATGAAGATAACGGCGAGAACAACCGAGATGGACACGGTGATAACCGCTCTGATAACTACGGTGTTGAAGGGGAAACCGAAAACCTATTGGTTGTTGCCACACGCGAAAAACAGAAACGTAACTTCATGGCGAGTCTGTTGTTTGCCTTTGGCATTCCACATATTCTGACAGCTGATGTGTTATCTCACACTCAAAAAGGCAACAACAACGCTTACTGTCAAGATAGTGTAACTAGCTGGATTAACTGGGAAGATTCTGAGCGAAAAACTTATTTCAAGACTTGGTTAGCTGAAATGATCTCTGCACGTCAACAATATATGGTGCCTTTTATTAAGGCGTTCAGCGGAGAAAAACGCAACTCGAACCGCATCTTCTGGAGCCGTGTCGATGGCACACTCATGGAGCATGATGATTGGAATCGTTTAAGCTCTGTTGCGCTGCACTTAGGTATTGGCAAAGACGGTGACGAATTGATTTATTTGATAAACCAAACCAACGCACCCGCTCGATTCTCGTTACCGACTGATCGCGACCAAAACTGGGTCACCATTTGTGATACCAACTTACGAAATGTAAAACCAGGTCATGCAGAAGGTGAAATGCTGCTATCGCCGACTTCGATGGCAATTTTGCACTACTCGCCAGATAACACTGATTTGATTGAAGTAAAAGCTAAGCTAGCTTAATAAAACGCCAAAAAACCATAAAAGCCAGTTATATTTATAGCTGGTTTTTTTATTAGCTGAATATCACATAAATCATTCTTTTATATGGAATCATTTGCATTGATGTGATGGATGAAACTGTTTAGTATTGCCGTACTATAAAAATGAATCTATAACGTCTTGGATATCATGGCTTTACCTAAAACACTTATTCGGCTTTTCAAACCATACATACTCTTACTAACCGGAGGAATGCTTTATTTAGCTATCGCTCAACTAGAGAAAGTTGAAACTACAGCAACTAACCAATCATCATCAAATATTCGTATCGCTAGTTCCACTATTCGCTCAAATATCGAAGCCGTTTTCGGCAAGCTTTACTTTCTTGAGACCAGTTTAGGCTTACCTAAGGCATCCAGCTTTGATGACAAAAAATTTCGCGAAATCAGTGATAATATCCTAAAAAGAACACCAAATTTCTCCGATATCGTTCGATACCAACCTAACTCCCAACATTATGTCTCCACTCGTGGCCTTCCTCTTTCCAATGAACAAATCGCCACAATACAATGGCATTCAATAGACGGTGTTGTAGAAGATTTTTACATCTCTTCCGTTTACCAAAAAGCCGATGGACGATGGGTTTTCGCCGTTAAACACACTGCAGAAAAGCTCAACGAAGAAATATGGATTGAGTTTGATTTAATGCATACCACGCAAGGTTTAAGAGATTTAAAAACGCTTAATAATGGCTATGTATTTGTTGTAGACAGAGCAACAGAGCGACTGGTATTCCACCCGGTTCCACAGCGTATCGGTTCTAAATCCATCAGCTTCCATGCAGGGATAAGCCACCAACTATCTCAAGGTGAATTGGCGGGTAAACATGAATACTACTATCAAGATAACTTCAAAATATCGGTATTTGACGCAGACAACAGCTTAAATTGGGTGTTCATTGCGGGCACCGATCGCCACGATATCTTAACCAGCTCACACCAATTTACGCTAACTGGCTTGGTACTTGGTTCACTGCTTCTATTGTGGATTGGCGCAAACTATTTGGCTTATCGTTTGAACGTGTCCTTGTCACAACTGAATAAAGTCGATGACCTTGTAAGCTTTAAACGAGAATTAAAATCCATACTGGATAGTTTCACCTACCAAAAAGGCATTCAATTCTGTCTCTATCAGCCTGAGAACCACGCATTCAGTACCATCGACTATCACGGAAACAAATCAACGGTACATTGTGACAAAGCCCTTGCCGAACGATTTACACCGGACACCATGGCTTACCGAAGCGGAAAGTACGCAGACCCATTAGCTTGTAAACTCAAAATACACCAACGCCATTACTGTATTCCTTTGCACTCTCGGAAGCAGTTGATCGCAGTGTTGTACGTAAACGCAAACTTACCGATCAGCCAGAGTATTCTGCGTATGATCAGAGATTACACGGAAGTCTCACTGTCCAACTTACTGCTTCAGCACCAGTTGAGTAGCAAGGACTTGATGACGCAATTAGACAACAAAAGTAGCTTTAATATTGCACTGGAAAACTACGCCAACCAGCCTGAAACCTATATAGCTCTACTCGATATCGATAATTTTGACCACGTGAACCGTGCTTATGGTGAAGCTGTGGGTGACAAGATGATCAAGCTGACAGCAGAAGCACTACGCTCGTACTTTCCGAAGCCTAAAGGACTATGCCTTGCTCGTATTGGAGGCAAAGAGTTCGCAGTATTATTTAAAGCAAACGACGGCAACGACGCCAAGTTCCAACTAGACCAGTGCCGAATTGGCGTAGCAGAGAAAACTATTGTGACGCCAGACATCAGCCTCTCTTTAGGCGTGAGTGTCGGTTTTTCACAAATAGAGGGAGAGCCAGATACAGCTCTAGCACTGGCGGAGCAAGCAAAGTTGATTGCTCAACAGCTTGGAAAAAATCGAGTTGAAGGCCACATCAGGGCTGTTGCCAAAGCATCGTAAACCTATACTAACAATTCTGTAGCCACTACAAAGCACCTAGGATTCATACCCTAGGTGCTTTTGTTTTTATGGAAAGTCATTACAATGCGCGTTCAACACGACAATACCCCTTTTCTAACGACACGAGCCTTATGAAGCTAAGTAACCGACTGCAAACTCTCCATTCCCTTGTCAGCAATGACTACCAACATATTTGGGACTGTTGTTGTGATCACGGCTTCTTGGGTGTTCAACTGTTGTCGGATAACAAAGCACCTCAGCTTCACTTTGTCGATATTGTCCCGTCTCTTATGAGCGATTTGGAAAGCAAACTTACGCGTTACTTTCCGCAAGGTGCAATAGCAGAACAGAAAGTGACTAGCCAATGGCAAGTCTACTGTATGGATGTCGCCGCTATTCCGCTTGAGAAACATACAGGCAAACACCTAGTTATTATTGCGGGTGTCGGTGGCGATCTTACTCAAAAGCTCGTCGATGATATTCATCGTCAACACCCAGACAAAGCGATCGATTTCTTGCTTTGTCCGGTGCATCAGCAATTCGAGTTGAGAAGCCATTTAAAGGCGATCCATTTTGGTCTTATTGATGAAGTGTTGATTGAAGAGAACCGTCGTTACTACGAGATTTTATTGGTGAGTAATAGTCGCGGTGATTCAGAAAAGAGCCAAACCGTTAGCGAGATATCAAACGTCGGTGACAAGATCTGGACACCAAGTTGTGATGAACAAGTGAAGGTATCACAGCAATACAAAGCCAAAACATTGCAGCACTACTTACGTATCCATCAAGGACAAGAGAAGCAAGGCAAACCTAGCCAAGTAAAGCATATTATTGATGCTTACCAGGCGGTTAAGCCATAGTAAGTACTAACTTAATGGTTTGAATATTAAGAAAGTCAAATTAATAAAAAAGCCGATAGTTCAATGAGCTATCGGCTTTATTAATGCTATCGATTCAGTTTTAGCTTACTGTTCTTGTTTCTTATAAGCCACATCAGGCTCGTCAACTGTCTCTACCTCAGAAGGCTTATCAACCCCATAAACCGTATCAAGGTAGACGTCTTTCTCTTTCCACGTGCTGTTCAACCAATTGTGGAAGCGACGTTTAAAAGCCTTATCTTCAAAGTAATTACCGTTCACGTTCTCATCCATTGGATGCAATTTAATACGCACAACGACCTTAGTCATTTTGCCCTTCAGCATATCTTCAAACGGAGAGGTTTGGTTTTCAGGGTAAGCTAAGGTCACATCCACGATGCCATCCAAAATTGGGCCCATTGCAGATAAAGCAAATGCCACGCCCCCAGTTTTCGGCTTCAATAAGTGGCGATAAGGGGTCTTTGCTGACGCCAGTTTCTCGTGGTTTGCACGAGTCCCTTCAACAAAATTAACCAATGTTGTCGGTGCTAATTTGAACTTAGTACACGCTTTATTGATTGCATTAAAATCATCATTACGGCGTTCTGGGTTGCGTAATAGGAACTCACGAGAGTGGCGTCTCATGAATGGCATATCTAAGCCCCAGCAGGCCAAGCCAACAAATGGTACGTACAACAATTCATGTTTCAAGAAGTACTTCGTCATCGGCATTTTGTCTTTTAGGATTGAAGACAAAATCACAATATCTGCCCAGCTTAGGTGGTTAGACATCATCAAATACCACTGCTTGGTCGAAATATCTTCCCCCCCTTCCACTTGCCATTCGATATCGTTATTGGCGTTCAACATCCATAAATTAAGAGAAGCCCAACACCAGAATGTGAAGTTAGCTAAGCGAGTGCATGATTTTTGAACGACAGAAATTGGCAAAATAAGTTTGATTAGGGCAAACAGGCTCACAGCCAATGCGGTGAATGCAGTATTAATGGTCACGAACAATACGTTCAAGGCCATACGAAGATTATCAAGCATAAAACACAGTTATATTGAGAACGAAAGCCGCCATTATACGCATCTATAAATTATTCTCTTCAGTAATTGATTGAATATCCTAGGGGTCAAACCACTCAACCTATGTTAACGATGTTCAACCAGCTAAAGTCTATTAAAACGAAACCAAAAACACATGTGCGAGTCATTTGGACTCAAATAGTATATTGTCTTTTTGACAACATTCGACCCAATAATTAACCTTCAATCAGTATTGATAAGCATTCTCATTATTGGCGTGGTACATGCAACTCTAAAGTGTAAATAGTTGAGTATCCTTAATGAGATAACTTCTCTTCTTAAAGGTGGATGATATGACAGATATTCCTCATGGTTTAGTTACAGGCAAAGTCCTAAACAAAACAGAATGGACAGATCAATTGTTCTCACTCCAGGTTAGTGCACCTGTCTCTTCTTATCAGGCAGGTCAGTTTACTAAGCTTGGCTTGCTCAATAACGAAGGTGAGTTTGTGAGACGCGCTTATTCTATGGTGAATGCACCAGAGCATGAGCAAGGACATCAGCATCTAGAGTTTTTGATTATTAAGGATCAGAACGGTCAGCTCTCGCCTCAACTTCACGAATTGCAAGCTGATGATGACATCTTTGTCGGGAAAGACCCAAGTGGCTTTATGACATTAGATGAGATCCCAGAGATCGCCGACGATCTATGGATGCTTTCAACCGGAACCGCGGTAGGCCCATTTATCTCAATACTTGAGAGCATGCAGATACAGCAAAATGAGTTGGCTTCAGACAAAGCCTCTTCATTCAAGAATCTGGTTCTAGTGCATGCTGTAAGAACAGAGCAAGACCTGACTTATCGAGATCGTATCACTCAACTCGTTAATCACTTTCAAGGGAGACTTAAATATGTGCCAATTATTTCTAGAGAATCAGTTACCGGAACTTTGCGCGGACGAATCCCAAATTTGTTACTTGGAGGCGACCTCGAGCAAGCCGCGTCTGTCGCTTTCAATCAAACCCGCAGTTTTTTCTACCTTTGCGGCAATCCGCAAATGGTTCGTGACACAAGCGAAGCGCTAACTAGCTTAGGTTTCGAAAAGCACTTACGCAGAAAACCCGGTCAATTCAGCAGTGAGAACTACTGGTAAATAACAACCGCCACTCGTTAGACAGAAGCACAACTTTCAAAGAACAGTTAGAGAAGAGGTTTTATATGAGTCATTTACGTATTCCGTCACACTGGAAAATTCAACGTTCCACACCCGAAAGTAAGATTCATTCAATATTGATGAACTTATAAGCAAGCAACCTCGTAATGTGATTTTTAATGTTCAATAAGTGAAGACAAAAGATCAAATAACCATAGCAATTACAATGACTAATGGTGATAGACAAGAGAAAAAAACTCTAGCACACTGAACAGAGTTGTAGGGCATGTTGACCTATCGAGCTGATTTTTGCAGCCGTTTGTGGGTTATTTATACAAGGCAGAGAATTCGACGTGTAGCTCGCCTACATGAGAATTCGATAACGCTGTAGAAAGGAACCACAAACACTGCCCGAAGGGTTCGGCTAAAATCGTTTTACTCTTTGTTGAGAGGGTTTTGCTTAGAATGACTAGGCGGCAAACCTCTCGTCGCGATTAAAACGATTTTATCTCGAACAAAACTTAACCGCGAAAGGTCAACATGCCCTTGTTTTAATCCCGTTTCAGAGAATGAATCAGTGGGTTATTTATATTTTAGGTAAGAGAGGAAGCCATGCTCAACATTGCTTTTTTTAGCTCAAAATCATACGACGAAAAATCATTTGAACTTGCAAAAGGCGAACTCAACGCCGAGTTCCATTTTCACGATTTTCGACTCACTACAACAACAGCAAAAATGGCGCACGACAACGAAGTCGTTTGTGCGTTTGTAAACGATGACCTATCGCGAGATGTGCTAGAGATTCTAGCAAAAGGCGGCACTAAGCTGATTGCGATGCGCTGCGCGGGCTTTGATAAAGTCGACTTAGACGCAGCCAAAGAGTTTGGTCTGCAAGTCGTTCGTGTCCCTGCTTATTCTCCCGAGTCTGTAGCAGAACACACTGTCGGCATGATGATGTGTTTGAACCGTAAACTACACAAGGCATACCAACGCACTCGTGATGCGAACTTCTCTCTTGAGGGGTTAGTTGGCTTTAACTTCCACGGTAAAACGGTCGGTATGATTGGCTCGGGTAAGATTGGCCTAGCGACGATGCGAATTCTGAAGGGTTTAGGCATGAATATCCTATGCTATGACCCATATCCAAACCCGTTAGCTGTTGAGTTAGGCGCTAAATACGTTGAACTCGACGAACTTTACCAAGAGTCTGATGTGATTTCTCTGCACTGTCCGATGAGTAAAGAGAACTACCACCTATTAGATGCGACTGCGTTTGAGAAGATGAAAGACGGCGTGATGATTGTCAACACCAGCCGTGGTGAACTACTGGATTCCACAGCTGCTATCGAAGCGCTTAAACAGAGTAAGATTGGCGCACTTGGTCTTGATGTGTATGACAACGAGAAAGAGCTGTTCTTCCAAGACAAATCAAATGACGTGATTGTCGATGATGTGTTCCGCCGTCTATCTGCTTGTCACAACGTGCTGTTCACAGGTCACCAAGCTTTCTTAACCAAAGATGCTCTGTTCAATATCGCGAACACAACACTCACCAGTGTTGATGCTTTCTTTGCTGGCAACACCAGCGGCAACGAACTCGTTTAATAACAGATTGAGTTAACAGCAGGCTGAGTTAAAAACAAACTAGGTCTACAGATACAAAGCCACGCTATTCTGAAGTGAACAGCGTGGCTTCGTCGTTTATTCAGTATTCTAAAACCGTTCCTAGACGCAGAAATGACAATCTTCAGTGTCTAAACCATAAACGCCTTTTCTAATAGCAAGGTGCTCTTCACCGGCTTTGACGCCCATCTCGTAACCTGTATTAAGAGTACTTTGATCCATAGTTAAACGCTTAACCGCGAAGGCTTCAGGTGGCGCTATCACTTTAATAGTCGCATCTTTGGGTGGGTTACGAATGAACTCCAGAGACTGGTTGTAGTTTTCAGCACGTACCGCCATCGACTCAGCAATATTCGGGAATTTCTTTAATAGTTTCTTCAGCATCCATTGGTGCTTTTGAGGCTTCATTCGGTAGCTCAATGGGTGAGACAGAATCACGGTAATATCGCGTGCGCCACGGCGATATGCTTCACGAACCGGAATCGAATCGGCTACACCGCCATCGGTATAACAGCCACCAGAGAAACACGGAGTTTCACGGTAAGCGATAGGTAAAGCCGTTGTTGCTTCAACAACATTAGAAAGGTTTTCTGGCTTAATATGGTAGTAGTCTGCACTGCCCGTATCGACATTTGTGACAGCAGCAATGAGTGGGATACTTGAAAACAACTCACCACAATCGAGCGGATAACGTTGATTGGATTCGTTCCATAACCATTTAACATCTACCAAGTTACCGCCTTTGGCAAAGCGAGCAGGATTAAAGAAAGTTTTATCCGTCGCCATCGTGGTGATCACATCATAACTGCGTTTTGGTGCATGAGATAAGTAGCCAACCAGATTCGACACACCTGCAGATACGCCGATGGCAAAATCATAAGGACGGAAATCGTCTTGCATGAAGGCGTCTAAAACTCCAGCAGCAAAAATACCTCTCATTGCTCCACCTTCAACGATTAATGCGCTCTTATTCATCTCAAACTCTTCTACTTTATAAACTGATAGTCGTAGAATAATCCCATCACTCTTACAAAGATAATGGGATAGATTTATCAATTCGATAGGTAAAAACTATCAATGTGGATTGTTAGATTTTTCAATGACTTAGGATTGCTTGATATTCAGCGAGATCAAAAAAGGCCGTTGAGTGATTCACTCAACGGCCTTTCAATTAACGAATCAAGATGATTGATTACGACTTAAATTCGCTCACGTCGATTTCAAGCAGTTTACCAATGCCTTCACCGTATGCAGGGTCAGCTTTGTAACAGTGTCTTAGGTGACGCAATTGAATCTCTTTTGGCACGCCGCCTAGGTTGCGAGCAGTGTTATCAAAAAGAATCGCTTGCTTCTCTGGTGTCATTAGGCGGAACAAGTCACCCGGTTGCGAGAAGTAATCTTCATCTTCGCGGTGATCCCAGTGTGCTGCTGCGCCATCTAGGTTCAGTGCTGGTTCAGCGAAATCTGGTTGCTCAGCCCATTGACCTTCGTTGTTTGGCTCATAACCTAATGTGCCACCGAAGTTACCATCGACACGCATCGCGCCATCACGGTGGTAGCTGTGTACTGGGCAACGAGGCGCATTCACTGGAATGTGCTGATGGTTTACACCCAAACGGTAACGTTGTGCATCACCGTAAGCAAACAGACGACCTTGCAGCATCTTGTCTGGCGAGAAGCTGATACCTGGAACTACGTTCGCTGGGTTGAATGCTGACTGCTCTACTTCTGCGAAGAAGTTTTGCGGGTTACGATTTAGCTCAAATTCGCCCACTTCGATCAACGGGTAATCTGCATGAGGCCAGATCTTAGTCAAATCGAACGGGTTGTATGGAACCTTCGCTGCATCCGCTTCTGGCATCACTTGTACTTTCAACGTCCATTTCGGGAAATCTTGGTTATCGATGCTGTCTAGCAAATCACGTTGGTGGCTTTCGCGATCATCACCGATCACTTGTGCCGCTTCTGCATCAGAAAGGTTCTTAATACCTTGCTGAGATTTGAAGTGGAATTTCACCCAGAAACGTTCGTTATCAGCGTTGATGAAGCTGAACGTGTGGCTACCAAAGCCGTGCATGTGACGGTAAGTCGCAGGGATACCACGGTCACTCATTACGATAGTAATTTGGTGCAGAGCTTCCGGCAAAGAAGTCCAGAAATCCCAGTTGTTTTTCGCGCTACGCATGTTGGTGCGTGGGTCACGTTTCACCGCGTGGTTTAAGTCAGGGAACTTAAGAGGATCACGAAGGAAGAATACTGGCGTGTTGTTGCCCACCATATCCCAGTTGCCTTCTTCAGTATAAAACTTCAATGCAAAGCCACGAATATCACGTTCAGCATCGGCAGCACCGCGCTCACCCGCAACTGTTGTGAAACGTGCAAACAAGTCGGTTTTTTTACCTATTTCAGAGAACAATTTTGCCTTGGTGTATTTTGTGATGTCGTGTGTAACGGTAAATGTGCCGTAAGCACCTGAGCCTTTCGCGTGCATACGACGCTCTGGAATCACTTCACGATCAAAATGGGCCAATTTCTCCAAAAACCAAACATCTTGAAGAAGTTGTGGACCACGTTTGCCCGCCGTTTGAACATTCTGGTTATGAGCGACAGGACAACCCGCAGCTGTGGTCAGTTTTTTACTCATGGTCTATTCCTTAAGGTTAAAGATATCGCATCGTTGCCACATCTTAGATTTAAGTGGATTCAATACTTTAAAAACCACTAAAACAATATGGATAAAGAATAGACCTGAGTTGGCAGAAAATATAATCGTTTATATTTATCGTTGTTATCTATGAAACCTATTGAATTTCACTGCGAATAAGCCTATGTATAACTTCGGTTTATTTAAAAATGGCATGGCCTAACCTCAGAGTTGAGGCAATGTTCCTCGCCGTTCTGGTTAGGTTCAATTCAGCTTCTCGCAGTACTTGCTCGAGTGACTGAGGAGAGCGCACTGTACCAAACAAGCTGTTCATTTCACCATATAAGGCTTCGACTTCTGTACCTAAAGAACCTGCAATCCCTATGGTCGGAATGCCTTGTAAGCTCGCACGTTTGGCAATGCCATAAGGCGTCTTTCCTTGCAGAGTTTGATTGTCCATTTGCCCTTCACCGGTAATCACAAGATCTGCGCCTTTCAATACTTCATCGGCTTGCAAAACATCAAGCACCATCTCAATACCCGGTTTAATCTGCATGTTAAACAACAAACCAAGCCCCATTGGAGCACCACCAGCCGCGCCATAACCAGTACGCTTGTGAACGGGATCATCCCCACGAACACAACCTTGCGGTTCAACTACTTGATTGAGCAAAATTCTCAAGCGCCTTATCAAGCATCACAACTTGTTCTGGGCTTGCGCCTTTTTGTGGGCCGAATATATGGCTAGCACCGTTATCACCACACAACGGATTATCGACATCGCACGCCACAATTAACTCGATATCAGCATAGCGTGAATCTAAACCAGTAAGATCAATCGATGATAAATCAGCTAGTGCAACGCCACCTCGGTTAAGCTCTTGCCCTGCATTATCTAACAGTGTCCCACCTAATGCTTGAACAATACCTGCACCGCCATCATTAGTTGCACTGCCACCCAATCCAAGAATAATCGCTTGAGCGCCCTGCTCTATCGCCTCCAAAATCAATTGCCCCGTTCCGAATGAAGAAGCAATCAATGGATCACGCTGCTCTGGTTTCAACAAGTCCAAACCCGATGCAGCAGCAATTTCAACCAGTGCCGTTTTGTTCGGGTTGCTATTGGATGACTCAAGCATCGCCCATTCAGCATTAACTTGTTGCCCTAACGGCCCTTCGACTTGCCTATGTCGCTTTTCACCAACAAGCCCTTGGAGCAATACATCCACAGTCCCTTCACCACCATCAGCCAAAGGCAATGTTACGTATTCAGCGTCTGGGAAGATTTCACGAAAGCCCTTTTCAATACACGCCGCCACAGATACAGCCGATAGAGATTCTTTAAACGAATCTGGTGCAATAACAATTTTCATAGAAGTAAGCTCCAATGCTTAACGAATATCGACCAAGAAATAATTCCAAAACAACAAAACCACTATATAGAAGACTGCTCAACTGTACGGATTTCCCTCTCTAAATTTGACCCTTCGCTCAGATTTCAACGCCACTATTTTATATTCAGTAAAGTTACTGTTTGCTCGAATTCCATAATTTGACAAGTTTATTCCGCCGAACTTATCGAATTTCATTAGATTTAGTCTTAGAAACCAGATCCTGAACACGCTTTTTGTTTCGCATTACGGAATCATGAAATCTTTTTGTTTCACTTTTTAACCAGTTAACAGTTATCAGAGAAAAACTTAATAAGGAAATATTTCGCAACTTTGCTCACAGAATATTTTCGGAATAACAACAATAATTGATTCCGCATTATGGAATTTAACTTATCGGAGAGCACTGATGCCTTTAGTATCTACAGAGAAACTACAACAAGAATATGAACGAATCCTTTTGGCTAGAGACATGAAACCAGAGATGGCAAGCAAGCTTGCTGCAGGTTTTGTTGAAATGGCAAACGAAGGTACTTACTCACATGGCATCAACCGTTTTCCGGTATTCATTGACCAAGTAGATAAAGGTCAAATCAAATTAAATGCCGAGCCAGAATGTGTTAACAGCATGGGAGCACTAGAGCAATGGGATTGTAACTACGGACCTGGCGTTCTTAATGGTCTTATCTGTGCAGAACGTGCAATGGAATTAGCACGTGACTACGGTATCGGCATGGTCGGTATGCGTAATTCGAACCACTGGATGCGTGGCGGAGCTTACGTATTAAAAATGGCTCGTGAAGGTTTCGCAGGGATTGCATCGACAAACTCAATAGCAGTAATGCCAGCATGGGGTGGTAAAGATCACCGTGTCGGTTCAAACCCTCTAATCATGGCAGTAGCTGGCGATCCACCTGTTGTTGTTGATTGCTCAATGACTCAATTCTCTTACGGCCAACTTCAAAATTTCGTCCTTGCTGACAAAGAACTGCCTGTCGTCGGCGGCTTCGATGATAACGGCGAACTAACCAAAGACCCACATGTACTTTGGGAAAATAAACGTCTACTTCCAATGGGCTTTTGGAAAGGTTCATCAATGGCAATCGTGCTAGACATGATGCTAACTGCCATCACTGGCGGCCACTCAGTACCCGCACTAACTGAAGATATGGGTGGTGAGTTTGGTGTATCTCAATTCCTTATCGCTATCGACCTAAGCAAGACAATGGACCAAAGCACTTACGCACAAGAGATGAAGCGCATTCGTGACTACGTACTTGAATCAGAGCCTGCAGAAACTGGCTCAGTGATGATTGCTGGTTCTGAAATTGAAAACTTCATCAAGAAACACGAAGCAGCTGGCGGCATTGAAATCAATGATGGAATTTGGGAACAGATTACATCTCTGTAATTTGCCAAAGGTAGGGAAAGCTTTATGCAAAGTGTATTTAAGAGTATTTGGAAAAGTATCGATGTCATCATGGCGGTCATTCTGACTTGTATGATTATTCTCGTATTTACAAACGTAGTTTTACGCTACGGCTTTTCTTCTGGTCTTCGTCCCTCTGTAGAACTATCTCGCCTTGGTCTTGTATGGATTGTCATGCTTGGTGCAGCCGTTGTGCTGCGCCGAGGTGAGCACCTCGCGGTTTCGGAATTCTCTGAACGACTATTCCCTAAAGCAGTACCCGTACTAAGACGAATTTGTTGGGTAATTGTATTGATATCAGTTGGCATGCTTTACGTTGGTTCATACCGTCAAATGATGTCCAACTGGTCAGATATTTCTCAACTAACAGGGCTTCCTTCAGCATTATTTTACTTAGCTGGCGTGGTATCAGGCGCGTTAATGGGTGTGATTGCCTTTGTACGAATCTTCAAACCAGACTGGCAGCTAGATAGCTTAGAAGAGGAGAAAGAATAATGACGTTAGCCATTTTCTTATCGGTATTGATTGTCTCAATCTTACTTGGTCTTCCTGTCGCATTTGCACTGTTGTTGTCTTCAATGGCGTTGATGCTTCATATGGACTTCTTTAGTGCAGACATTCTTGCGCAGTCTTTAATTAATGGTGTCGACAGCTTTACTTTGCTTGCCATCCCATTCTTCCTTATTGCAGGAGAAGTAATGGCATCGGGTGGTTTGTCACAGCGTATTGTCCGCTTAGCGACCACTTACGTTGGGCATCGTCAAGGTGGTTTAGGTTACGTCGCAATCATGACGTCGGTATTACTTGCTGGCCTTTCAGGTTCCGCTGTAGCAGATGCCGCAGCCTTGGTAAGTATTCTTTACCCAATGATGAAAGCAGCGAAATACCCAGAAGCACCTTCAATGGGTCTATTGGCATCCGGCGGTATCATCGCACCTGTTATCCCACCTTCAATACCTTTGATTTTGGTTGGTGTTGCTGGCGGTATCTCAATTAAAAACCTATTCCTAGGCGGCATTGTTCCAGGCCTGTTGATGGGTATGACATTGATGTTTGTTTGGCGTTGGACGGTTCGTAAAGAAAATCTAGCGACCTCAGAAAAAGCGACAAAAGCAGAAAAGCGCGCAGCACTGAAAGATGGTGTTTGGGCATTGATGCTGCCAGTCATCATCATTGTTGGTATTCGCTTTGGTATTTTCACCCCAACAGAAGCGGCAGTCGTTGCGGCGGCATACGCAATCTTTATCTCTACGTTTGTGTACAAAGAACTCACCATTAAGAAGTTCTATCACATCGTACTGAACGCAGGTCGTTCGACCGCAATGGTAATGTTCTTAGTAGGTTGTGCAATGGTTGCAGCTTGGCTAATTACTGTTGCTCAACTTCCTCAACAACTCGCAGAAATGTTAGGTCCACTAGTGGATAGCCCTCGTCTACTCATGGCAGTGATTATGTTGCTTGTGCTGTGTGTTGGCATGGTTATGGACTTGAGCCCAACAATTCTGATTCTTGTACCTCTATTAATGCCTGTCATCAAGATGGCTGGGATTGACCCAACGTACTTCGGACTCTTGTTCGTTATTAACTGTTCAATTGGTCTGATTACGCCTCCTGTAGGCACCGTACTGAACGTAGTGTGTGGTGTAGCTAGAGTTCCTATGTCAACGGCTGTGAAAGGTGTATTGCCATTCATCGCTGCGTACATGGCTCTGCTCACACTGTTTGTCATCTTCCCAAGCATTATCACTGTGCCAATGTCGTTTGTCATTGGTTAATCCTCGACGGAGAAAATAATAATGAAATCCCTACTAAAACTTACGTTACTTGCTTCAACGATTGCATTGAGCTCAAACGCGCTTGCAACAACCACTCTAAAACTGGCGCACGCTGCACCAGAGTCAGATTTGCAACAAGACCTATCTTTGTTCTTTAAGAAAGAAGTAGAAGCTCGTTCAAACGGCGAAATCAAAGTAAACGTATACCCACAAGGTCAACTGGGCAGTGATAAGCAAATGATCGATGGCTCACGCGCTGGCATCGTTGATTTAGCGATGGTTGGCCTAAACAACTACAACGGTCTAATGCCTGAATCAGCAGCATTCACACTCCCATTCATGTTTCCAGATCGTCAAACAGCCTACAAAGTACTAGACGGCGAACCGGGTAAAGAAGTGCTAGCGAACTTCGAGAAATTCGGTCTTAAAGGCCTTGGTTTCCCAGAAAATGGTTACCGCAACATGACCAACAACGAGAAGCCGATTCGTCTACCTTCAGATGTAAAAGGCCTACAAATGCGTGTTAACGGCTCGAAAGCACTGAATGACATGTTCAATGAACTAGGGGCTAACCCGCAGCAACTTCCAGTATCTGAACTTTATACTGCACTTGAAACAGGCGTTGTTGACTCTCAAGACCACCCAATTTCTGTAACGCTGTCTTTCAAATTTGATGAAGTACAAAAATACCTAA
Organism: Vibrio sp. 10N.261.52.C11; assembly: GCF_041471405.1. Taxonomy (NCBI): domain Bacteria; kingdom Pseudomonadati; phylum Pseudomonadota; class Gammaproteobacteria; order Vibrionales; family Vibrionaceae; genus Vibrio; species Vibrio sp. 10N.261.52.C11. The sequence goes on along the minus strand of NZ_JBFROI010000004.1, from coordinate 74,899 downwards.
GCCTTACACAACACGCATACTCGCCACTGGTTCTTACTATGAACCTACGTAAGTTCGACAAGCTAACTGAGGAAGAGCAAAAAATCATCGAAGAGGTTTCTGCTGAAGCCGTGGCAATGCAGCGAGAGCTAAGCATCCAGAAAGAAGACAAGATGATTGCTCAGCTAGAAGCGAACGGTATGCAAGTAAACCGTGATGTTGATGGCGCAGCTTTCCAACAAGCAATTCAGCCAGTATGGAGCGCTTACATCGAGAAAAATGGCGATGTCATGATCAACAAGATCAAGCTAGCCACTAAGTAACGCGATTGAGTGCGATTGCCTAGCGCGTTTTTGGCTAAGAATTTAGCTAGGCAATCAACTCGTACTTCAACTCAATACAACATAGGCAAATACCATGTCTCAAGAACCAAACGCGTATCAAGAATTAAAAGAACGAGTGTTCGCAGCAAACTTACAACTTCCTAAATATGGCTTAGTTACTTTCACATGGGGCAATGTCTCTGAGATTGACCGCGAACGCGGCGTTATTGCCATCAAACCATCTGGTGTGGAATACGATGTAATGACGGCAGACGACATTGTGGTACTGGATTTAGAAGGCAACCGTATTGAAGGCAAGCTAAACCCTTCAAGTGACACAGCAACCCACGTTGAGCTTTACAAAGCCTTCCCAAACATTGGCGGCATTGTTCATACGCACTCTCGCAACGCGACCATTTGGGCACAAGCAGGCCGAGATATTCCAGCACTAGGCACAACACACGCCGATTACTTCTACGGCGATGTCCCTTGTACTCGATTACTCACTAAATCTGAAATTGAGTCTGAGTACGAGAAAAATACGGGCTTAGTGATCATTGAAGAATTCAACCAACGTGATATCGACCCACAAGCAATGCCAGGCGTGATCATCGCGGGCCATGCGCCATTCACATGGGGCAAAGATGGTTCAGACGCAGTGCACAACGCGGTAGTAATGGAAGAGATTGCAGCTATGGCAACCGCCACTCGCTCAATCAGCCCAGAAGTCGCTATTCAACCAGAACTGCTCGATAAGCACTACAACCGTAAGCACGGTAAGAACTCATACTACGGACAGAAGTAAGGTTTCACACATGGATCAGCTGTTTACGCATCAGTCATCTAAGCACAAGCTATTGGCACTCGATCTCGATGGTACCGTTCTTAATTCACAGCACACGATTAGCCAAGAGTTAGTCGAGACGATCAAACAGATCGCTCAGCACACTCATGTGGTTATCGTTACCGGGCGCCACCATGTTGCGGCGAAGCCTTATTACAACCAGCTTGGCTTATCGACCCCAATAATTTGTTGCAACGGCACTTACATCTTTGATTATCAGAACGATACTGTCATTCAAGAAAACGCCATAGACAAGGCCATCGCAGCCGAATTTATTACGCTTTCTCAAGCACATAACTTAAAGATGGTGATGTACGTTCGTGATGCCATGCTCTATTCAAGAGCTCGTCCAATTGAATACATGGAAGCCCTGTTGACGTGGTCTCAAACCTTCCCGGAAAGCCAACGCCCCAATATTCAAAAAGTCGACGATTTCCAGTATGAGGCTCAAAGCTCTGACTATGTGTGGAAATTTGTTGTGGAAGGCGAAGTAAACACGTTTGCCGAGGTTCCTTTCGTAAAAGAGAACTTCAATGGCGAACGGTCTTGGATTGACCGGGTCGATTTCGCCGCAACGGGAAACAGCAAAGGTAATGCGTTGACTCGCTACATCGAACCTCTAGGGATCGATCTAGATGAGTGCATCGCCGTAGGAGACAACCATAACGATATCTCAATGCTTAAGGTCGTTGGGCTCGGCGTCGCGATGCAAAATGCCGACGACACGGTAAAGGGTGCTGCGAACCTGATCACACAAAAAAATAACGATGATGAGACAGGGCTCGCTGAACTCTTACACCGCTTATTTACCTAACCCTGCTCGTTTCTTGATAGCCGTTTATTTTATAAGAGAATTTTATGTTAGTCGGAAATACTCAACTTACTCAAATCAGTAAATCGTATCCTGTCGTTATTCAAAACGTGCTTGAGTACTTGAACAGCATCGACAAAGAACAACTCGCTCTAGGTCGCCATGAACTGCCAGGTTTTGATTCAAAACAGGCATGGTTTGTTGTACTGGAATATGACAAAGAGCCACTAGGTAACTTCCAACCTGAAGTCCATAAATACCATTCTGATCTGCAGATCATTCTGGAAGGTTCTGAGGTGATGGCTTGGGCAATCGATACAGGCGAACACAGCAACGCGCAGCCTTATAACCAAGAACGTGATCTTCAATTCTACGAATATCCGGGAATTGAACTGAGCTTCATCCATGCAAAACGCAATCAATTTTATTTGTTCACGCCAAATATCGTGCACATCACCAATATTGAAAATGATGACAGCCAACCAGTAAGAAAACTGGTGGTGAAGATTCACAACGATTTACTGGAAGCCAAGTAATGAATTACTACATTGGAATTGATTCTGGCGGCACTTTTATGAAAGCCGCGTTGTTTAACGAAAAAGGTGAGCAACAAGGCCTTGCGCGCGTATCGGCGAGCGTCATTAACGAGAAGCAAGGCTGGGTAGAACGCGATCTTGATGCCTTATGGGGAAACGCGGTCGACGTCATTAAACAGCTTCTAGATACCACAAAAGTCGATCCATTAGACATCAAAGGCTTAAGTATTTCAGCCCAAGGCAAAGGCGTTTATCTGCTTGATAAAACGGGACAAAACCTTGGTCATGGCATTATGTCTTCAGACTCGCGTTCGCTACCTATTGTTAAAGAGTGGCTCGAACAAGGCAAAGCACAAGAGATCTACCCAACCACACTGCAAACACTTTGGACAGGTCACCCGGTTTCTATCATTCGTTGGATCAAAGACAACGATGCAGAACGCTATAACAACATTGGCGCAGTGATGATGTCTCACGACTATCTTCGCTATCGTCTAACGGGCGAAGTGGCCGCGGAACTAACCAATATTTCAGAAAGTAACTTTTTCAACTCCATCACTGGTGAGTATGACAAAGCCCTTTTAAAAACATTTGGTATCGAAGAAGTTTGGGATGCGCTCCCTCCGGTTGTGAAACCTCAGCAACAAGCAGGAAAAATCACCGCGGCAGTCGCAACAGAGACAGGTCTTGCACTTGGAACTCCTGTATTTGGCGGGTTGTTTGATGTGGTATCAACCGCGATTTGTTCTGGAATCAACTCTTCTGAAGACACTCTGAATTACGTAATGGGTACTTGGGCGGTCACGTCTGGCATCTCAAAGCAAGTCACTCAAGAGACGCACAACTTTGTCTATGGCCATTACGCTGTCGATGGTGAATACATCATTCATGAAGCAAGCCCTACCTCAGCGGGCAATTACGAATGGTTCGCCGATTACCTTGGTGACAATGGTCAACTCGACCACCAGCAAAACCAAGCATTAGTTGAAGCATTAGACACGGCATCAAGCAGCCTCTATTTCGTGCCATTTCTTTACGGTTCTAACCAAGGTCTCGGCTTGAAGTCAGGCTTCTACGGGCTGCAATCGCACCATACAAAAGGTCACCTGATTCAAGCGATTTGGGAAGGTATTTTGTTCTGTCACAACATACATCTTGAACGTATGCGCCAGCGTTTTCCGAAAGCAAACGTATTGAAAGTGACCGGCGGCCCTGCGTCTAGTCCTGTATGGATGCAAATGCTGGCTGACCTAACCGGTATGACGGTTGAAATATCAGACGTTGATGAAACGGGCTCATTAGGCGCAGCCATGATGGCGATGGTGGGAGCAGGCGAATTCACATCACTAGAAGAATGCACGCAAGCCATTACCAATTCTGCATCACGTGTTGAACCAAATCCTGAACATTACGACCTATACCAAACAAAATATAAGCACTATCAAAGACTGGTGCAGTTGTTCAAACAATTTGAGGATGAAATGAATGTCTAAGCCCTTATTACAAATGGCACTTGATGCCAATGATATCGACACTGCATTAGCCTCAATAGAGCATGTTGCAGATAAGTTAGATGTGATTGAAATCGGGACGATTTTAGCCTTCGCCCACGGCGTAGATAGCGTAAGAATCCTACGAGAAAAATACCCAAGCCACATCATTGTGTGTGATATGAAAATCACCGATGCCAGCGCTATTTTAACGCGTCTAGCAATGGAAGCGGGGGCCAACTGGGTAACCGTGAGTGCAGCGGCTCATATCGAAACAATACGTTCAGCCAAAAAAGTGACTGACGAATTTGGTGGCGAGGTACAAATTGAGCTCTATGGACACTGGACTCTAGACGACGCAAGAGCATGGGTCGACATGGGTATTAAACAAGCAATTTATCACCGCTCACGTGATGCTGAGCTCGCAGGTGTGAGCTGGACCGAAGAAGATTTGATAAAAATGCAGAAATTATCGGATATTGGAATTGAACTATCCATAACTGGTGGTATTGTGCCAGACGATCTGCATTTGTTTAAGAATCTGTCTGCAAAGTCATTTATTGCTGGTCGTGCATTAGCCGGTAGCAATGGCCGTGACATCGCAGAAAACTTCCATACTGAAATAGGTAAACACTGGTAGCACATATATGAGTGAGCAAATTAAATCGTTGTCTAAAGCACTGACTGTATTGGAATTCCTTGGGAACTACCCGAATGGAGTTTCTCTACAAAAAGTGTCTGAAGGGACAGGCTTCAACAAGTCTTCTGTCCACCGTATTTTAGCGACGTTTGAAGCCTCTGGTTATGTTGCTCAAATGTGTTCAGGTAAAGAATATCGCTTAACAATGAAGTTGGTTCAGCTAGGACATGCTGCTATCAACTCTGATGTCACTGGCACGGTTAAGCCATATCTATCTGAACTGCTCGACGATGTGAATGAAACGGTTAACTTTCTCTCTTTTGATGCTGACAACATCATTTTTAAAGACAAGTTCGAACCCGTTAACTCTGCCTTTAGAACTCGAACCTACGTCGGGCTGCATTCACCAATGTACTGCTCTGCTGCAGGTAAATGTTACCTCGCATTCAGCTCAGAGAGCGTTCGAGAAACCTACTGGCAACGCAATGTCAGCACGATGAAGCCGTTAACTGAGAATACGATTCTCGATAAGTCTCAGTTTTTTGATGTTCTCGATAAAATCAAAGCGCGTGGTTATGCGCTTGATGATGAAGAGAACGAAGCGGGTATCTCTTGTGTTGCTGTTCCTATTTTTGACAAGAACAAATCTCCTGTATACGCGGTAAGTGTCTCGTCGCTTACGCCCAAAATGAAAGCACTCGGCTACGAAGAAATTGCTAGCAGAATTCAAGACATTACAACGCGTATAGAACAACAACTCTTTTAAGGAAAAAGAATGTTTGATTCTAAAAACAAATTCAGATTAGGTATTTACGAAAAAGCGATGCCAACTTCCCTTACTTGGGAAGAGCGCCTGATTCACGCGAAAGAAGCGGGCTTCGACTTTGTGGAAATTTCTGTCGATGAGACCGATGAGCGACGCGCTCGTTTGGATTGGTCTGATGAAGAAATTTACGAGCTTCGTCGCCTTTGTGAAAAGCACCAAGTGCCTTTCCAATCGATGTGTTTAAGCGCGCACCGTAAATTCCCATTTGGTTCTATGGATGAAGCTATTCGCACGGAATCGCTGATCATCATGGAGAAAGCGATTTCATTAGCATACAAACTGGGTATTCGTTGTATTCAAATGGCGGGCTACGACGTGTATTACGAGCCGCAATCCGCTGAAACTCACGCTCGCTTCATTGAAGGCATGCAACAAGCCACCAAAATGGCGGAGCGTGCAGGCATCATGTTAGGTGTGGAGATCATGGATACCCCGTACCTTAACTCTCTGAGCAAATTTGAAGTACTTAAGCGTGAAATCCCATCACCTTACTTCATGGCTTACCCAGACGTAGGTAATATTTCTGGTTGGAACTACGACGTGTGTACCGAGCTAAAATTGAGCCGCGATCACCTAGTACAAGTTCACCTTAAAGACACGTTACGAGTTTCAGAAACCTGTAAAGGTCAGTTCAGAGATCTGGTGATTGGTGAAGGCCAAGTCGACTTCCCTGCTATTTTCAAAACACTCGCTGAAATTGATTACAGCGCACCATTAGTGATTGAAATGTGGGCTCAAAATGACAACTGGTTAGACGATATCAAACAAGCAAAAGCAACGTTGAAATCTATCGCTAACCAATCTGGCTTTGAACTGTAAGGAAACGACCATGACAATTTTTCGCACCGCTTTTTTCGAAGCTGATTTAACTGAAGAACAAAAACAAGACTTCTACCAATACATGGAAAACGAAGTCGCGCCTATTATTCGCACGTTTCCGAATAACCAAGGGTTAACGCTGAATAAGCCTGAAGCGATTGAAGCTGAAAGCCATAAGAACCTGCTGCTTATGATGCAACACAGTTACGAGAACGAGTCAGCAATGGCTGCTGCTTTAGATTCTGAGCAACGAATCAAAAGTATGCATGCGACCAAAGTGATAATTGAGAAATACAATATTCATGTTCATCACATCAATTTTGTTCGTGATTAACGGCTGAATAGGCAATACACCGTAAAGTCTCAATCGAAAAGCAGAAGATCATCTTCTGCTTTTTTTATCGCTATTGATAAGGAATCACTATGAAAGTATTCCCGTTAAAAGATGCCCCACTGGTTTTGCTGTCTCTGATATTTTTTATCTGGGGACTCATTACCGTTTCAAGTAACTCCCTCATTCCCTATTACAAAGAAGCTTTCTCTCTCGATTATAAAATGGCGATGCTCTTCCCCATGGCCTTTTTTATAACGCGAATAACAGTTTCGCTTCCAACGTCATTTGTGATGGCGAAAGTGGGTTATAGAAGTACATTGAAGTTCTGCTTGATGTGGTGCCTTTTCGGCTGCCTAACGATGGCATATTTGGTCCGAGGAGAACAACTGGTTACAACCCTGCTTGGTATCTTGTTGATGGCTTCAGGAGTATCGGCCATTCAAGTTGTGAGTTCACCTTACGTATCACTACTCTCGACACCTGATAAGAGCGTTATACGTCAAAGTGTGGCGACAGCATCGAACTCCGTTGGCACTGTGCTTGGCCCGTTAGTACTTACCGCAGTGATCCTCGTGGCGACAAGTTTTAACGTCGACAACACCGCCCATCAAGTGTCGTATCTGTTCTTACTCATCGCCCTGTTCTTTTTCGGCTTGTTGGTATTTTTTAGCAAAATGACGCTTCCAGATATCAAACCAAAACAGATGACCGGCTTTTGGCGAGGGTTAACACTTCTAATTAAAAATCAGCAATTTATGAAGTTAGCGTTGGTACTCTTGCTGTACATAGGTGTCGAGGTCAGTTTTGGAACCTTTACTATTACGTACCTTGCCGATCAGCAATATGGCGGCCTTGGTTTGGTATCCGCAACACAGATCATCGCTCTTTATTGGGTATTCATGTTTGTTGGCAGAGTGCTATTCGCAAAGTTCGGCAATACAGTAAACAAACATTATCTATTCTCACTGTCTTGCGTAATTGCAGCTTTGATTAGTGCCATTGCGATGTATCAAAATCATGTTTGGATAGGCTATTTAATGCTTTTCATCGGGCTATGTAATTCAGCTCTCTACCCTATCATTTACGCACAAGCGCTACATGCGTCCGGTAAGCAAAGCTCACAAGGGGCAGCGATTCTAATCATGTGTTCCATTGGAGGGGTTATTTTGCCATTCGCACAGGCGAGCTTAAAACATCGTATTTGAACCATCGGTTTGATACGTCGCTTGGCTTGAAGAAGTAAAGAAGTTTAGGGGGCAATCGATAGCGAGAAATTCGGCCTGAATGGCCTAGAGGTGAGAAAAAAGATACAGAGAATGGATGTAATGCTTCTGATATTAATTTGTGTCAGTGAGTGGCTAATCACCACCACTGATCACACTTAACGCAGGTTTATTTAAGAAATTAAACCCAAGCAGAAGCAACAAGTAGGATAATTGCACCCATGATAACGGTAGACTTAGCAAAAAATAGAACTTCATTCATTACTGAAGGTTTTGCTAGTGATGCGTTGTTTTCATTTGTGATTACTGTAGCGTTCATACTGTGTTCTCATCGTTGTGTGATCTGAGGTCAATTTTGCGCCATTATGTGACCAAAGTCAATAATAACTGTAGTTTTATTACACAACAATCTAAACTCCAATTGAAGAGCACACCAACCAAACAACGCCTCGAAACCTCTGCTTACTCCACGTAATTTTTCATTCAATCAACATCCATTAGATACAAAAAAAAGCCCGAAGCCTGATACACAGAACACTTCGAGCCTTTGTACGGCAATAGGTACACAACTTAATTCAATTGAGCCAACTCCGAGCGCATTGAACCGATGACTTGTCCATAATCTTCACTATCAAAAATAGCCGAGCCAGCAACAAACATATCCGCACCCGCTTCAGCAATCTCTTTTATGTTGTTAACTTTCACACCGCCATCGACTTCTAAGCGAATATCACGCCCAGATTCATTAATGCGTGATCGGATTGAACGTAGCTTATCAAGCGTAGCTGGGATGAAAGATTGACCGCCGAAGCCAGGGTTCACCGACATCACTAATATCAGGTCAACTTTATCTATGATGTAATCAAGATGACTCAACGGCGTTGCAGGGTTTAATACAACTCCGGCTTGGCACCCGTGCTCTTTAATTAACTGTAAAGTACGGTCAACATGCTCTGACGCTTCTACATGAAACGTAATCATCGTCGCACCCGCTTCAGCAAATTGAGGCACCAGTTGATCAACAGGCTTTGCCATTAAATGCACGTCAATCGGCGCTGTAATTCCAAAATCTCGTAGTGCTTTTAATACTGGCGCACCAAAAGTCAGGTTGGGTACATAGTGGTTATCCATAACATCAAAATGAATAACATCAGCCCCAGCCGCGAGAACACGTTCTACGTCCTCACCAAGGCGAGCCAAATCAGCAGAAAGAATCGAAGGTGCGATAAGATATTGTTTCATTGTTTTCCTAGTTATTTTTGTATCGTTAAATTCTGTTTAGCTAGCTGGAACAAACTGGGTTATGCGCCCATCCTCGACCATATAACAATCCATACCTGCAGCCGTTGCAGCGTGTTGCCCAATGATCGTATCTTCAAATACCACACAATCCGTCGGATCAAGTTCTAGCTGCCTTGCGACTTTCAAGAAAGTATCTGGGTTAGGTTTATGATTTTTTACGTCATCCGAAGTCACTATTGTGCGTATCATTGAAGGGATGTCCGTCGTCTTGAGAATCGCCCTCGCATGCTTTGCCTGCGCACCAGTGCCAATTCCAATTTTTTTCAATTGATACTGTTGCTGCAAGAGCGCATAAGTTTCAGGGATAACATCGCCTTTGTGCTCAATGGCTTCGAAGTTGGCGATTTTATCCGATGTGATTTCCTGGGCATCCAATGTTAGGTCGTAACGCTTTAGGAGCTCTTGCGTGACTTTTCTCGATGGCATTCCACCAAGTTGATCTAACCATTCTTTGTCGTAGGGAATGCCGAACTTCTCACAAGTTTGTTGCCATGCATGAGCATGTGCCACCATAGAATTGACCAGAGTCCCATCGAGATCAAAAATAATTCCTTTATATTTATCTAACTTTGGCATCGTCAATCTCTCATCTGTTTTGAGACTCATAGTACTAATCGCACTAGATAAAACCTATTCATGATCTTCTTAATATGATCTTATTCAACAATCCGACAATTAACCGAAGTGATGCAATAAAAGCCGTTGTTTTACTATTGAAATCATATTTTGAGCACATCTCACCCATTTTTACTTAAACGAACTAGAGATGCATAAATTGAAGATGATATAGTCCACCAAAATCAAATACCTTGGACATGACCATGCATTCTAGCGACATCATCAAATTGGCAAATTTAGGCGTTAATATCGAAATTTCAAAAGACTCTTCCTTGCATCCCTCTGATGCGTTAGAAGTGGTAAAGATTGTTGCTGAAATCGGTAGCCAAATCGTCATCAAAAAGAAGTACCACACAGACTACCTGATTCAGATGGCTGAAGTGGGCCGTGATCATGTGACTATTGCTGTTTAAGAACAGCCACTATTTCGAAATTGACATAACCTCAGCTTCAACAGTTTAGAGCGACATGTTGATATAAAAATGCAGCATATTGGGGGGCAATATGCTGCATTTTCTCTTTTCGTTAGGAGCACCGAGAACGCAAAGAGAAACTAGTTAATAATTCTAAGTAGAGTTAGTGGTCAAACAACATCGGAACACCCGTTTGCACACAAACATCATTCAGTCGTTTTTGTGCCGTAAGTATATTCTCTTTCCAACGTTCATCTTGAGCCCACATCTCAATCACGAGTGGTACGACGCACTCAGTCTCTTTCAACGTTTCAAAAATGGCATTAAAGTCGACTTCACCATCACCAATCACTAAGTCTCGAAATTGACCTTTGTATTCGTCAGTCACTTTATAAGTGTCTTTGAGGTGGATCTGAGTGATATGAGGCTTGCTCAACTTTAGTTCCGTCACTATGTCGTAATTCCAACCGGAGATATTACCCACATCTGGATACGCCGTGAAATACGGTGAATTGACTTCACGACTCAGCACTTCAAACTTGCTCAAAGAGTTCAAGTAATCGGTATCCATGATCTCCACAGCGAGCATAACGCCCGACCTTTCCGCCAACTGCGCAGAAAGCTTCATGCCTTCAATGAACCTCTGGTGAGTCACCCTATCCGCAGGCTCGTAGTAAACGTCATACCCAGCCAATTGGATGGTACGAATACCCAATTTGTAAGCGAGTGAGATCGCTTTTTCCATATGGATAGCCGCTTGTTCACGAATCACCGGATCTGCAGATCCAAATGGGAACTTGCGATGCGCGCTTAAACACATGGATTGCAGCGGTACACCATGCTTTTCACACAGGCGACGTAAGACATACACTTCATCGTCATTCCAATCCAAACGGCTACGGCGCTCGTCTGATTCATCTACCGATATCTCAAGAAAATCAAAGCCGAGCTCTTTGGTTGTTGCCAGTTTGTCTTCCCAGCTGAGTTCGTTAGGTAGGGCCTTCTCATAAAGCCCTACTCGGTGGCGTGATAAGTTTTGGTACATAACGCCTCCTAATTCCAGTAACGGTCGATCTGAGCTTTTAGTGCTTCTGCTGTTTCTTTACCTTTTTCACCCGCAAGTGCGCGACCTGCAATAAAGGTTTTTGCTTTAATGCCTTCAAATAGGTAAAGGTCTTCAGGCACGATGCCACCTGTGATAGAAAGCTCGATGCCCATTTCAGACAATGCACGCATCTTCACAAGATCTTCTTCAGTCCAGCCCACACCAGCTAATTCAGCGTCACGAGAACGGTGATAGATAGCTTGAGAGATACCTAGGTCGACCCAAGATTGAGCATCGTCCATTGTCCAATTGCCGTAAATTTCGATTTGTATTTCACCGTTAAATTCGTCAGCGACTTTCTTACACGCACCAATGGTTGCGATGTGTGCAGCCGCAGAAACGGTTATCCAATCAGCACCCGCTTCGAATGCCATTCGAGCCAAAATTGCGCCGCCATCGGTGGTTTTCATATCGCACACAAGGATATGGTCTGGGTGGTTTTTACGAAGGGTAGAAACCGCTGTCATCCCTTCAGCAAAAGCCAAAATAGTGCCCACTTCAATCACATCAACAAAGCTTTCAACGTTGTTTGCCACTTCAATTGCGGCAGGAAGATTTGTTTGGTCTAGGGCGATCTGAATCATTGGTTTAGTCATGTTGTTATCCTTTAATTTGTTCACGTATTAGACGGGCTAAGCCATCATGGTTGTTATCTGTTGAGCACACGCGTTGAACGTGTGATTTGACGATGTCATCAGCATTGAGCATCGCTACACCGAATCCGGCGTACTTAATCATGGATATGTCGTTGTGGTTATCACCGACGGCAATGACGTCATCGGCGTGATAACCGAGTTCTGCGATGTATTCAGCAAGGCGTAGGCCCTTACTGTTACCTTTTGCAGCAAAGTCGATTCGGTTTGACCAAGAACGCTCACCGTTGAAGTTCTCTCCTATCCATGGGTGTTGCATCAAACGGTCGACGGAATCTTGGCTCCCCTCTACCACAAACTTCCAAACGTGTTCAGCTTGTTGAGCTGTTTCTATGAATGATTCCACTTGGTAAATTTGTGGGCGATGTTGCTCTGGTGCCGTTTCAGCCCAGCTTTCCAATGCCAACATGTAGGCAAATGGGTTGTACTGTGAGTACGTCATGGCATGAGTTATATACATCACCATCTTGAGCTGAAACTCGTCAGCCATGTTAATGAAAGTAAGTGCCTTATCTTTCTCTATGGCGCTTTGAGTCAATACCGTTTCAGTTTGATAGTCATAAACATAAGTGCCGTTACAGCAGATGATTGGAGTATCTAGCCCCAATTCGTAATAGTAAGGTCGTGCTGCTGTGTGGTGTCGGCCAGTAACAATCATGACGTGACAACTTTGTTTGGCTTCTTGAATCGCCTTTTTTACTTCTGGATGAATCGTGTGATCATCCTTTAACACGGTTCCATCGAGATCTAACGCCAGCACTTTATACATAGAGTCCTCTACTTATTCCCTGAAGTCGGGCCTAATCAATATTGAAGCTACTTAGAGTCGAAGCTCGTAACGGCTTACTTAAACGGCTTATTTAAACAAAAAGCCGATTTACTGTTGGCCGTAATAAGCATTTTCACCGTGCTTACGTAAGTAGTGTTTGTCGGATAGTTCTGGCTGAATTTTGATGCCGCTATTCAAGGTGCGCGTTGCCAACGCCATTGCCGACACTTCTTCTAATACCACCGCGTTATGAACGGCGTCGTTGGCATCTTTGCCCCAAGAGAACGGCGCATGTCCTGCAACAATCACACTTGGAACGGCCATTGGATCGATTCGACGTTGCTTGAACTCTTCAATAATCACCAAGCCAGTATTTTTCTCGTACTCTTCAGAAATTTCAGAGTGAGACAATCGACGTGTACATGGGATGTCACCGTAGAAATAATCAGCGTGAGTGGTGCCTAAGGCTGGGATGTCGATACCCGCTTGTGCCCAAATGGTGGCACTGCGTGAATGCGTGTGAACAATGCCACTCACTTCAGGGAAAGCTTTATAGAGCTCTAAGTGCGTTGCGGTATCGCTTGAAGGATTGAGTTTCCCTTCAACAACCTTGCCTTCGAGATCGACGACCACCATGTCTTCAGCCGTCATATCACTGTATTCGACACCTGATGGTTTAATCGCTATCACTCCGTTAACACGGTCAAACTCAGAGACATTACCCCAAGTAAATGTCACCAAACCGTATTTCGGAAGTTGCAAATTGGCTTCTAAAACACGTTGTTTCAATTGGCTATATTTAGACATCGTTGCCTCCTTACGCCGCTTCCGCTTGAAGCAATGCAGCATCAATTAAACGCGCCACTTCTTCTGGGCTTTTGCACGCGCGAAGTTTTGAGAAGTCTTCATCGAATTCAATCAAGTTCGCCACTTGCATGGTGCCTTCGATGTGCTCTTCTGAGTCCTTACCCGCTAGTGTTATCAGCACATCTACAGGCTCATCAACACCTTCAAACGTAATTGGCGTTTCAAGCACGGTTAGCGCAAACCCAGTACGAATAACACCGTCTTCAGGGCGGCAATGTGGCAGTGCGAACGCATCGTGAATACAGATATAAGGGCCTTCTTCACCAATCGCTTTGGTAATCGCGTCGTAGTAACGCTCTTCTGCAATACCCGCTTTCACCAATGCATCAGTCCCAAGCTTGATCGCCGCTTTCCAGTCAGCTGCTTTTGCGTTCAGTAGGATAGAGTTATTCTTGATAAGAGATTCTTTTAAGTTCATGTTATTGCTCACTTATATAATTGTTTTTATTGGCTCAGCAGTGCGACACCACTGAGCCGTTTTTAATTATTTATGGAAGTTGTTCTCGATGATGGAAACAAGTTCGTCGCCGAAAGTTTTCACCATAATCATGTTCTTAACCGCTAACTGTTGCTTACCTTCCGGCAGACCCGTGATCTTCGCTGCAAGAGCAACCGAAGTAACGATGATGTCGAATGAACCAAGGTGTGATTTGTAATCAGTGATGGCGCTGTTAAAGGTCGAGCTTGGGATGCCTTTCTTGTCCAAATACTCTTTGATTTTCTTAGAGCACATCATTGAAGAACCTTGTCCTGAGCCACAGCACACTAAGACACGAACCGGTTTCTGGTCAGCGGCTGGTGAGATTCGAGTTTCTGATGTTGTAGAAGCTGCCGTTGTTGAAACAGATGGTGCTTCAGCGGTTGCTGTCGATTGTTGTGGAACCGCGACTTCAACCTCAATACCTTCAGGCGTTACTGCGGTCATTGTTTCAGCAGCAGCTTCTGCGTCTTCTTCAGCTCGTAGTTGCTTAGAAGCGAAGTACATGTAGATGCCAGCCAAAGCCAAAATCACAAAGAAGAACATGCTAGAGCTTGAGATACCTTGCATGATTGGTGGGAATACCAGAGCCCAGTCAGCCATGCCCATCCAGCCATTAAACTCAGTACCTGATTGAGCGAAGATATGGATTGCCCACGCAGAGCCAACCACTTCGATGATGCCCATCACGAAACAGATCTTCATCACCGCTTTCCAGCCACCAAAGTGGTTAGCAAACACACCGATAGTGGCGTTCGAGAAGAACATTGGGATAAAGCCAGGAATGATCATGATTGGTGCGTCAAACGCTAGCATTGCAAGAACAGCGGTGAATTGACCCACTGCGCCCCACATGAAACCAAATACCATTGCGTTAGGAGAGTAGGCGTAAATAGCAGCACAATCGATTGCTAAAACAGCGTTAGGAATAAGGCGTTGAGAAATACCGTTAAATGCCTCGGACAGTTCCGCAACGAACATGCGAACACCAGTAACGATGACTTGAATGGCAACAGCGAATTTCAAACCAGTTTCAAAAATGTAGATAAACCAGTGCGTTTTACCTGCCATGTCCTGAAGGTTATCAAGACCGAACGAAAGAAGAATAATGCCGAAGAAGCCAGTCATTACTAACGTTGTTGCAGCGATACTGTCGTGGAAAATGTGTAACCACTTAGGCAGTTTGATGTGGTCAACACTGTCGTTCTTGTCGCCAAGCTTCGGTGCAACCTTGGTGGCTACCCATGAAGCAAACTGTTGTTGGTGACCAATCGAGAAACCCGCACCACCAGTGACTTCTTGAGTCGGCTTGAACATGATGTTTGAGGAGATACCCCAGTACAACGCCATCAATATTGCTGAATAAATAATGGTTTCCCACATACCTGCACCAAGCACGAAGTAGAAAACAGCAATGAGGCCAGCTTGCTGGAACATGATATGCCCAGTCAGCATGATGGTTCTGATACCCGTAATACGTCGGAAGGCAACAAGTAGAATGTTTAGCCCAAGAGCCAGTAATACTGCATACCCAACCCAAGAGTAGTTGTCGCCCATGGTTTCCATGGTGGACATCATGGAGGTGTACGGGTCAATTACCGATCCCGTTAATCCATGTATTTCACTCATTTTTTCAATAACCGGTTTAAAACCCGCTACCAATGTTCCTGCACCTACCTGCACTATCATGAAACCAACGATGGTTTTAATAGAGCCGGAGATAACAGTTGTTGCGTCACGTTTTAGAAGGATGTAGCCGAGACAAGTAACAAGACCGAGTAGCAACGGTGCTTTGGTCATTACCTGACTGTAAAAAATATAGAAAATATCGTATAAGAATTCCATATCTTTACCCCTGATTGATTTTTAATTTTAATGATTTGTAGGATGTGATGATTCTAGTTTTGCTCACGAACTAGACTTTATCAATCAAAAGTAATCATTCAATGCTCACTTGTGATTACTTTGATTTATATCAATTAACCACACCCAGAATGTGCTTAATTGAGCTTTAGATCACACGAAAAAATAATAAATACAATAAAATCAGCTACTTATAAAACATTGTGATTAATGTCTGGTTTTTATAGCGATGTGGTTTGACAATCATGATGGTGATTATTAGAATCAAAACAAATCAAAAGTAATCATTAAATTGTCACAACGACAAAAAGAGTGATAAATATGAATGAAGTACAAAGACATAACGGCATCTTGTCGCTGTTAGAAGATATGCAGACAATCAACGTCTCTCATATTATTGATAAATTTAGCGTTTCTCCTGCTACTGCTAGGCGCGATATCGCTAAGTTAGATGAAGTTGGCCGACTTAGAAAAATTCGAAATGGTGCGGAACGAGTAGAAACTCAGAAGAGAAAGTGGTCACCACTGAATATCAACAGCACTGAGTTCTATGAAGAGAAATCAGAGATTGCTCAAGCAGCTGCAGGGCTTTGTCAGGCTGGCGATACAGTCGTGATCAACTGTGGTTCGACGGCTTTCCTACTCGGTCAGCAATTATGTGGCGATGACGTTCAAATCGTAACGAACTACTTTCCACTCGCAAGCTACTTGATCAACGAAGATCATGACGATGTCATCATCATTGGTGGTCAATACAACAAAGCGCAGAACATCTTTCTAAACCCTGCCCCTAATTCATTAGGCGGCTATGCGGGAAACTGGATGTTCACCTCAGGTAAAGGCTTAACCGATGCCGGGCTGTACAAAGCCGACATGTTAACGGCCGTAGCCGAACAACAAATGCTCGAACAGGTCGATAAGCTTGTCGTCGTGGTCGATAGCTCAAAAGTTGGACAACGTACCGGAATGCTCTTTTGCAGCACCAAGCAAATAGACATCGTCATCACCGGTAAAGACGCCAATCCCGAAGTCGTAAAACTGATTGAAGCTCAAGGGACGCAAGTCATCCTAGTTTAAATCGCAGGGCTAACTAGCCCACCAATAATAATAAATTTAGCTCAGTGCCTTAATCCAAATTAAGGCGCTCGGCTCCCTACATCCAAAATTAATCAAATTATTGAAATAAAAGGTATTATCATGAGCAATGTAAACGAAATCACTCGCGAGTCTTGGATCCTAAATACATTCCCTGAGTGGGGCACATGGTTAAATGAAGAGATTGAACAAACAGTTGTGCAACCGGGTACGTTTTCTATGTGGTGGCTAGGTTGTACAGGTATTTGGCTAAAATCAGAAGAAGGTGCAAACCTATCAATGGACTTCTGGTGTGGTACTGGTAAAAAAACACAAGCCGTTCAAAAAATGAAAAACCAGCACCAAATGATGCGTATGGGCGGTGTGGAAGCACTTCAACCAAACCTACGTACCGCGATCTTCCCATTGGACCCTTTCGCTATCAAAGAGATCGATGCAGTTATGGCATCTCATGACCACGGCGACCACATTGATATCAACGTTGCAGCGGCAGTTCTACAAAACTGCGGCGACCACGTTAAATTCATTGGCCCTAAAGCGTGTGTTGATTTATGGATGAAATGGGGTGTGCCAGAAGATCGGTGTGTTATTGCTAAAGTTGGCGACGAGATCAAAATCAAAGACGTGAACATCAAGGTTCTTGACGCATTCGACCGTACAGCTCTAGTGACACTTCCTGAAGGAACATCTTCCCTAGACAAAGAAATTCTAGACGGAATGGACGACCGTGCAGTGAACTACCTAGTAGAAACAACAGGCGGTTCAGTTTACCACTCTGGTGATTCTCACTACTCAAACTACTATGCTAAACACGGTAATGACCACAAGATCGACGTTGCACTGCTTTCTTACGGTGAGAACCCACGTGGCGTAACAGACAAAATGACATCTTCAGACATTCTTCGTGCTGCTGAGTCTTTGAACTGTGAAGTAGTTGTTCCGTTCCACCACGACATTTGGGCTAACTTCCAAAATGACCCGCGTGAAATCGAAATGCTGTGGAACATGAAGAAAGAACGTCTTCAATACGGCTTCGCACCTTTCTTCTGGCAAGTTGGTGGTAAATACACATACCCAACAGATAAAGGCCGCATGCACTACCAGCACTTCCGTGGCTTTGCAGACATCTTCACAAATGACCCAGAACTGCCATACCGCGCATTCTTGTAAACATTAAGAAAAGCACTAACTAGGGAGCAATGCGCTCCCTTTTTTTATCATCGAATAAGGATGTTGATATGGTATTACGTGAGTTCAAAAAACATTTCAGTCGTGGCGACCTGAAAGCAGCAATTGGTGTCGTGTCCCCTGGAGCTAATGGTTATTACTTAATGGTCAAAAGTCATAAGTGGGGAGTAAACAGCTTTCTTGAATCCGACAGAAAAATGCAACCCAGGGTATTCAAGACTCAACAAGCTTTGTTGAACGCCGCTAAAGCAATCGGTTTTTCCTACCACTCGATTGATATCCAACATTTATAATCAAGATGGTTAGATATTGGGTTGATTCTGTTATCGGTGTCGCTTCGTAAAATAACCAAACATTCAGAGCCTGAATACCACCACTCCAAAATCATCTGTTTATCTACTCGATAAAAATAATTCTTACAATTAAGCGTTTATATTCATTAATAATATTGGCGGCGGGCGGCATAATAGCCGCGAATCCTTCTAACGAGTTTGGTTATGTTCTACAAGCGTCTTTTGGTATTGGCTTTACCGCTTACTTTTGTGTTTCCCATCCATGCTGAAACGTTTGGTGAGCGAATGGCGCGTATCGAACAAGAGAATGTACTGGCGAAAACCATGAGTGAAGAACAAGTTGAGTTGATACAAAAAGTCGTACAGACCAATCACTGCGCTAAAGTGGCGTTAACCCATCACCAACGCATTTTGGGCCAATATAAGGTTGAGACATCTTCTTCTGAGTTATTCGTAAAATGGCGTCAACTCGGTAAGCAGTTAGACGCTCAATACGAGATGGATTACCCCGGCTACCCTAAGCACGCTTTTCAAGAATATCCT
This sequence comes from Vibrio sp. 10N.261.52.C11, assembly GCF_041471405.1. Taxonomy (NCBI): domain Bacteria; kingdom Pseudomonadati; phylum Pseudomonadota; class Gammaproteobacteria; order Vibrionales; family Vibrionaceae; genus Vibrio; species Vibrio sp. 10N.261.52.C11. Next base: position 55,887 of record NZ_JBFROI010000004.1, on the reverse strand, counting down.
GCGGCTTCAAGCAAAGTCGATGGCTACCTTTTTGCTCTAATCGACAATGGTTTAAACGAGCAATCGTGGATCGCCAAAGAATTTAAGCAGTGTAAAAAGAATAAGCTCATATCCCGAACCTAAGCTCTAGTCTGCTCTGGTTCGAGAGTGCTCACTCGCATTAGTTCTAATAAAGTAAGAACAGCCCTTCATAACCGCCAATTTCTATTTCACTCACATGGTCACCAACGTTACCGTTAGCATCAACAGGTTTCATTGGAACATCCAGCGCGATGGTGAGTTTTGCCGCGTCATAAAAGCTCGGATTCTTACCGTGGAAATCCGTGCGATACAACACACGACCATTGCTGAACTCTCTCGCTAACACCATGTCCTCAGGGCCACCAGCAACCACCTGATTTTCAGATTGATACATAAAGTACGTGAACGTCGGTAGAACGTGAGTGATACCATTGGGCAGATCAGCATGCACCATTTCGTTCATCGAGGAATCGCCAACGATGGTGTAGTCAGCAGGCTGAGGTGTCGTTGTCGAAAGCATCAAAGGAATCGGCGCAAAGCCATGTGGGATTTGATGACTCGGCTCTCCCAAGTCAACGGCCAATAACGAACTGGGTTGGTAGGCGATGTTTTTAGGGACACCACTTTGCCAGAAAGTGTCAGCCGTCGTATTGCCACTTCCATAGACGTAACCATTGTTCCACTGATTAAAGTAGCTATGTTGAGCGTGTCGATTGAGGTGGTAGATCGCTAGGGTCGAGTATTGGTCTTGCTTCCAATTATCTTCACTATTTCCAAGATACTGAACTCGCCCATAACGCGTTGTCGCCTGAAAAATAACACTTTGCCCATTGTAGGCGAGCGCAGAATTATCCCAGAATTTTGAGATCCCCGAGTAACCACTAAACCCAGTAGACGGAAAAATGTAGTGCTCGCGTAAATACAGAGAGCCCGCCTCGCTAAGATGAGACTGTCCATTTCGACCCAGTAAGTTCGCGGTTCCGATATTCAACCCAATCGACGCATCACTTTCTAAAGCAGAAAAATTTTTGAGAAACGCTGAAAATTGTTGCTTGTAGAGATCATCCGCTTGATTCGAACCCGCAACAGCTCCTAACTCTTGAACATGCCCGCCAGAGTGAACATAGAACTGGTTCGAGCCAATGAGTTTATTTGTGTCGTCGTTGTACGCACCATTCAAACCTTGTCTTGCCCAGCTTTGCTTGTAGTAGCGATGAATAGCAGATAGATAATCCGCGTTTGCGACGTTCGTTAGCGACCAAGATGAGTTAGCGCTCCACATTCGACCAAATGGCACCACTCTTGATTCCCAACGAAAACGTGCTGTCGCGTTCTTATTGGTTCGATTTCGATACTCGCTTGGCGACAAGTAGTTATCACCATCTAGGTCTGCAGACACATCAAAACCACGGATTTTTCGCCATTGGCTGATAGCATTGCCGTCCGGGGTTGAAGTCGGAGCATCGGTTAACTTGACGGTTGGAAAACTGTTTTTGAGTTTTACTTCTTTTAAACGCGGCCTGTCGTCGGCATTCTCACTTTGCCAACGAACTCTCACAACGTATAAGCGCCCACCATCTCTCAAAAAGGTTGAACCAAAATACTGGCCGCCGCCATAACTCGCACCGCTCCCATCATGAGTTGTAGCTCTTAACCAGTTATCCGGAAGGTTCCAGATCACCGATTGGTTTTTGGTCATATTGAGCGTTTTGTCTTTCTTTACATCAAGCCTTTCCCATTGTGAAACCCTACCCTGAGAATCAATAGCAGTTGGGTATTCAATCCAAAATTCACCGCTGCCAGCAAACTGTGAGAACTTAAAGGTCAGCCGTTCGAACTGTTCAGCATGATAGACATACAAAGCCCCACCCTGTTCGAAATTCTCAAACACATCGGCATCCCACGGAGGCTCTTGATACAACCAAAAACCAGCATGGTCTTCACTGGCTGTATAACCCAAGATCATAGGTTTTCGGTTTAAAAGGGTCTTTTCGCCATGAGTTTTATCAACTTCGGCAATGACAGTATCTTCAGAAAAGTGCAGGAAATAGTCTTCGAAATTGAGGCCTTCTAACTCAGCTTGGTTACGGAGATCGTTCTCCAACCAACCCGAGTTCATCGCCATGACTTGGTTGTACATATAACCAATTGTCGTGGCCCGCTCATTGTCGGCTTTGTCGGCATAAGCTCCGAACACAATATCACTGTTGGAAATTTCCCAATCAATGACGGCATTCGTAGATAGTGGGGAGCCCAAAAGATCAACACCAACTTCATGTTGCCCTGGCAGCACAACCGCTGTACCAACAGCAAAAGCGTAACCAGCGATTAAACATGATGGTATGAGTGCGAGCAGCCCAGAAATGTAGGTTTTCATGATTCAAATTTCCTAATCGATACTGTCATGCCTTAAATCACAAAACGAAAAGTCAGCCAACTTACGTGTCAATTTAGGAATCAAAATACGAAAAAAGTATCGACTACATGGCTCTATTGTTCAAGTGCTCGTCTGTCTTGTTTCATCGGTGGCAAGTAAAACGAGCAAATGCCGATTCAAAATCAATGCATTAAGGAAAATATAAGTTTTTGTGATTTTAATTTTATTTGGAAACCAAGTATCTCCGGCTAACGAGAAATCAGCTCAGATTTTCTCAAAATGAGAATAATACGGTTTGGAAGATGAGAAGTTATCAGAGCCTAGAACTCAGAATAGGACTTGGATTTGCTGTATCGAATCTCAGTTTGAGCGCCACACTATTGAAACTCAATTTGGATAGGCTGTCTAAACAAGAACGATGACAACGCTCCTTAAAGCCTCTTGTTCCACTTTCCTTGATGGTCGCGGTCGCAATTTTCCTGCGTATCGTAGCTAACATGCTTGTCGATATTCTTTAATGCAATTCCAACTTGATTGAACGCTTGTTGAATAGACTCAGAGACACTCTGTTGACCTTCGCCATTTAAGAAATTCGCTCTATCCTGATTGGTATCGAATACACAGACGATTTTCAAACTTTGCGGAAATGAAGAGAAGTTGACCGAGTGAGTCACCCACAAAAAACCATCGAAGCCTTTTAGCGTGTCTTCACAAACGTCAGTTAGCACGTCTCTGATCTGATTTTCGATCTTCTTATCTGATTTACGCATACAGCAAACTTCCTATTTAACATCTTAAAAAATAAGGTTTTTCGATCAATGTAGTCTCAACCGATATTGGACACTGCGACTGTTTCAAATGCAAAGTATTTATTGAGGATAATGGGCGAGAAGGATTAGAGAAACACCTCATGCTTGATAGCTTACGAAGCTACCAAGTATGAGGCGTGTACAGGAATTAGCAAAGAAACTAGCTAGCCGCTTGTTCCCAATCCGTCAGTAACTTCATGATTACGCGAGAGTCTTGGTGAGTCGCCATCGGTGCAGCAAGTTGTGTGTCACCTTGCTCAACTGCTTGGCGGATATTACGCACTTGATAATGAAAGCCATCGCCTTGCACTTCGACTTTCACTTCACGTGTCGACGTTTCATAGATCTCAACCGTGAACGTGTTTTCTGCAGTCGGTAGCCATGGGTTGGTGTCGAGTGTGATACAGCCTTTGCTGCCTAGAATCGTGAAGCCATGCTTTAAGCCGTGGTCCTCTGCGGTATGGATTTGCGCAGTGAAGTGGTCGTTGAAGCGCATCATCGCCGATGATTCACAGATATTGCCATCTTGGCCTCGTCGACCGATTGCAGAGATCTGTACATCATCGAACACGCTCTCGCCAAATTGCTGCTGCGCAACAGAATGAATCAGCGACATTGGGTAACAACCCAGGTTGTACAACGCGCCTTTGCTCGCAGGGTTAACGAACTGATCAATCGCCGCAACGTATGAACCTTGAATTGATCGCACTTCGCCAATCTCACCGGTTGCTAATTCTTGATGAAGCTTGGCGATCAATGGATGATTCAAGTACATCAAACCTTCTGCGAAAAATACGCCCGCTTCTTTTACCGCTTGTAGAGCTTGTTCGGTTTTTTCCATATCAACCGACAGAGACTTCTCACACAAGATCGCTTTGCCTTTTTTAGCCGCTTTAATCACATACTCATGATGAACATGATTTGGCAGAGCAATGTAGATGATGTCGACCGACTCATCTTCAATCAAGGCGTCATAGCTGTTGAAGGTTTGTTTTGGTTGGTATTGGGCAGCAAACTCGTTAAGTGTTTTTTCAGTACGACCAGCAACGGCATACAGCTCGCTTTGAGCATCGCCTTTGATCGCATCCGCCATTACGCCTGAGATAAAGCTGGTTCCTAGGATTCCCCATTTCATGTCTTAGATCTCCTACTCTTGTGCTTTGATAGGTCCACGTTGCGTTTCGAATGCTTGAGCCAACTCGGTAATGCCACGCTCAATAAACGCTTTGGTATGAGGCATCACAAAGTGCTGATTGATCGCCTCGCGGTTTGCGTATTGTTCAAGCAAGATCACACGATCGCTTTGGCTTTGATCATAGGTTGCAATTGCTTGGAGGCAGCCCGGTTCGCTTTGCATGTCTAAACAAAACTGTTCGATAGCTTCGAGCGCAGCTGCTCGTTCTATGTTGGTTTTGATCTTAAGTTCGGCAGTAACAAAGATAGTTTCATTCGTTTGAGGCATTGCACGCTCTTATTTTAGTTAATTATCGGTTTGCCATTAATATAATTAACCCCTAATAATTGATAAACTCACGTTTTGTTTATTGTTTATCAACCAAAAGTGTTCAATGGATAAGTTAACCAGCATGAAAGTCTTCGTCTATGTGGTGGAACAAGGTAGCTTTCGCAGCGCCGCAAACCACTTCAACCTGTCGGCGACTATGATAAGCAAACATGTCCATTCCTTAGAAGCCAGTTTGAAGTCTCAGCTGATCCACCGCACCACGCGCAAGCAATCATTAACCGATTCAGGGCAGCTTTACTATCGAGAATGTAAGCGAATTCTCGAAGATATCAGCAATGCCGAAAACCTCATTCAAACCTTAGAAAATCAACCTCAAGGCACAGTAAAAATTAACTGCCCAGTCACTTATGGGAACAAGGTGATTGCCCCTATTGTGGCTAAGTTCCTCGCACATCACCCAACCATAAACGTCGAGCTGATGTTGAATAATGACCTTGTTGATCCTTATTCATCTGACATTGACCTGATTGTGCGAATTGGTGACCTATCCGATTCAAGCTTGGTCGCAAGGTATTTAGGGGATTATGAGATGTGTTACTGCGCGGCGCCCGCTTACCTAAACCAACATGCTGAAATCAGAGTATTGGAAGACTTGACGCAGCACCCATCGCTTGGATTCAGTTACAGCAGCCAAGCTCCTCACGCCACACCGAATAAAGAACGTGTGCGCTTGATGTCGAATAATGGTGATGTGTTGCGGTATGCCGCCCTGCAGGGTGTGGGCGCGTTGTTGCAACCGACTATCTTAGTCGCAGAAGAGATTAATCGTGGAGCGCTGTTGGAAATCCTACCCGGCATGGCGCCGTTACCAAAGCCGATTCACTTGCTCTACAAAACCAAGCAACTGTCGTTGAAGAACAGAACCTTTGTCGAGTTCTTGTTAGCTGCGTTTGCTGAGTAACTAAGCGCTTTCTAAACAACAAAGACCGCTAGACTGTTTGCCATTGGCTCATCAAGCGCTTGCCAAGATCAGAGGGCGTGGTGTTATGGACGATCATCTCATCACATTGGTTGAACACCATGAAGTGTTTTAGTTCATCGCATAAAGCATGAACCAACAACTCATGGTTTTTAATTCGCTCTTCCACAACCAAGTTACGGATATTGAGGAAACCACTCTTCCTGTCGACCTTGCAATCCATTCGTGCCACCAGCTCACCTTGCCACAGAATCGGTAAGCTAAAATAACCAAACTGACGCTTGGCCTCTGGAACATAGCATTCTAGGAGGTAATCAAAGTTGAACAATGATTGCATTCGCTTTCGTTGAATCAGCAGGTTATCAAACGGAGACAGTATCTTAAGCTTGGTTCTGGAAAGAGGTTGATTCAGCAGTTCAAAAGCACCTGGCAGGACATAGTAATCAGAGCCTTGAATATCTACTTTCAGAACCTGCTTATCTTCAAGCATCTGTTGGAGTGCTCTCTGAATCAAAGGCTTTGTGTTCTTGAGTAGGTAGCTCATTTCCGACGCTATTCCAACTCCGTTAGCCTCTAAATAACGTGTTATCAGATGCTCGATGTACTCTTGTTCTGTCGGCTCAGAGGTATCAATTCCACTCGGTAGAACTCGCTCGGTTAGGTCATACACCTTATGAAAGTTCACTCGGCTCGGCACCATTAAGTCACCTTGCATAAACAAAGTTTCTAGCGCCTGTTTGGCAGGTTTACCGCCCCATCCGCCGGGGTTTGGTCTATCCCCTTCAAAGTCTTTCGCCATCAACGGCCCTTCATTCTCAATACGTTTGAGAACATGAGCCATCAATGCATCATCCTTTTTATACCAATGCTTGAGCTTGCCGCTCGCAAACCCATTCTTTCGATGTAGGCTGAAGCGGTAATCTCGAATGGGTAAATACGCGGCGGCATGCGACCAATACTCAAATACTTCTCGACGCTCTAACAGCTTATCAAGATGGTTCAGTTGGTAATCTTGATTGCGATTCCAAAGCGTGTGGTGGTGAGCTCGCTGAATCACAGAGATGGTATCAATTTGCACATAGCCAAGGTTTTCAATCGCAGACAACGTGTTCGCCAAAGCGCCCCCATTGCGTTGCTTTTTAAGTGGCAACTTCTTAGGCGGCAGCTTTTGCGAAAGCAATACCAGTTTTTGCGCTTGAGCGAGTGACAGTGATTCCATGAAATTCAGACTCTAATTGATAGCAATGATCCGTTTATGATTCAGCAATAAGCTCTTGAAGAATCTGCTTGTAGGTTTCTACCGTCTGCGCGCCCGTTACTGCACTCTTACGGTTGAACACCACAGTAGGAACCGCAGAGATCCCCATGCGTTGCCATTCAAACTCTTGCGCTTCAATTTGCTTCAAGTTGTCGGTGTTCTTTAGGCGCTTCAGTGCCTTCGTTGAGTCTAAGCCAACCGCTTCAAGCTCTTGTGCAATGACTTCAAGATCGGACAGGTCTTTTTGCTCTGTGAAGTGAGCAGCAAAGAAGCGTAGCTTTAACTCAGTCTGTTTGCCGTGCGCTAGTGCAAAATCGAGAAGTACATGTAGATGACGTGAATTGACCATTCTCATACTGTCATAGAAATTGAAATCGAAACCAACCGCTTGGCCGCGAGCCGAAAGCTGTTCTCGTGAACGTTGGCTCTCTTCTGCGCTAGAACCGTATTTTCTCATGATATGGGCACGCAGGTTTTCGCCCTCTTGCGGCATGTCAGGGTTAAGCTCAAACGGCTGCCATTCAAGTTCAATCTTGTCTTCTAAACCAAGTTCCGCAACGGCTAGCTCTAAGTTTTTGTAACCGACTACGCACCACGGGCACATTACGTCAGAAATAATATCAAGTTGAAGTTTCTTGCTCATAATCATTCCAAATATCGTTACTAAGGCGTATCCAATTCAAAGTGAATACCCATCTTTCTGGTTAGACTACAACAAGCTGAACACTCGTTCAAATTTAACTCAATACAACAGCAGCCAACAAAAAAGCCAACTCATTTTCACGAGTTGGCTTTGATAAAAATCGAATCTAGCTCAAGAGCGTTACGCTAGCAACTTCTCAAGTACTTGGAACACACCCGCGTCAACGTTACTTGGCGCGCCAAAACGCGCGATCTCTTTTAACTTTGGATGCGCGTTTTCCATCGCGTAAGAGTGGTAGCTCTCTTTAAGCATTTCCAAGTCATTTAGGTAATCACCAAAGCTCATGGTCTGCTCGTAAGTGAAACCTAATGTGTTCTGTAGATGTTTAATCGCCGCACCTTTTGACGCTTCAGCGTTCATCACATCTAACCAAATTTTTGCGCTTACAACCACTTGGTAGTTCTCACCGAATTTGGCATCAATAGTTGGGTTCACTTTCTCTTGTGAACCGTCGAAGTGACAGATAGCCACCTTGATGAAATCGTCTTCTACCGCCAGTAAGTCTTCTACTTGCTCACGGCGATGGTAGTACTTAGAGATCTCCGCCAGAGCACGCTCATCTTTGGTTTCGATGTATGCCGATTTCTTACCGCATAGCACCACATGCGCGCCTTCAATAGCTCGAGCTTCTTTAATGATCTCTTTAATGGCATCGGTATCAAGCAAGCAGCTGTAAAGTTCTTGGCCTTTGTGCATCACTAATGTGCCGTTTTCAGCAATAAACATCATGCGATCTTTAAGCGGGGAAAATGTTTCTAGCAAGCTGTAATACTGGCGGCCAGACGCGGCAGCAAAAATAATATCTTGCGCTTCTAAGCGCTCATAAAGATTGAAAAACTCAGGGTCGAGCTTTCCATGCTCATCGAGTAAGGTGCCATCCATATCAGTCGCGATAAATTTGATGTTTTGTTGGGGCATGTCGGGCGTACCTATTATTGGATTATGATCATTCGTTATCTTGAGTAACGGTTCTGGGTTCGATTATATCGCTAGAGTCGCTGGTGAATACAATGCTTATTTTACCGCCTGTCAGTCACTGTTTCACATCTTTCCAAGGCAAACGCTAACAGAAGCGCATTCCAGTTTGAAGGGTTAAGTCCTACATACAAGATGTGCGTTAGGTCACACTCCACTATATTCTTTCCTGTCTCTCCATCACTTTATTCCGACCACAGTCATTATGATTTTAGCTATTATTACGACCTTGCTTTGCATCGTTACCGTCAAGTTTCTAATCACACTTGCGAACTTAGAGCGCCATCGTATTCACATTGAACCTAAAATATCGTTCAAAAGAACTGAGTGGCCGACTGTTTCCGTCATTATTCCTGCGCGAAATGAAGAAGACAATATTGAAATCAGCCTTGGCTCTCTATTGAAGCAGAGCTACCCAAAAGACAAGTTTGAAGTCATTGTTGTTGATGACTTTTCTACTGACTCAACCCGTGCAAAAGTAGAAGCATTGATCAGTAAGTTCGACGTTAACGCGCGCTGTATTTCAGGTAGAACGTTACCGACCGGATGGCTTGGTAAGAGCAATGCATGTATGGCTGGCGCACTCAACGCGAGCGGTGAATATGTGTATTTCATTGATGCAGATACCGATTCAGCACCCGCGATGCTACAGAGCGTTATCGACTTTGCTATCCAACAAAAAACTGATCTCTTATCGTTTAATCCAAAACAAACTTTTGCGTCTGTGGCAGAAAAAGCGACCTTGCCGGGCATCTTTCTATCGATCGCATCTTATATGAACTTTAAAAACTCGAACGACATGACTAAGGAAGAAGCGATTGCTAACGGTCAGGCGATGTTGTTTACCCGAAAATCCTACGACGCAGTCGGTGGACACGCCGCAGTAGCAAACGCGATATCGGAAGACATCGCCTTTGCAAAAGTCATGAAGGTCAATGGATTTAAGATTTTCTGGGCATTTGCAGACAAACTAATGAGTACGCACATGTATTCAGACTTCAACTCAATCTGGGCTGGCTTTTCCAAAAACATGAATCTTATTGTGAATTGTCAATCGCAAGCACAAGCTTTAAAAGTCTTCATCAAAGCCAACATCATCGCATGGGCGGGACCGCTTTTGATGCTGGTATCGGCGAACGCCTTCATCAGTGACATGTCTGCCATTCATGCTTATTCGCTCATTGTCAGCTCTGTGATGCTCTTGGTGTCGATCGTCACCTACTTCATTTTGGTTAAGGAACTGTTTGTTCCCGCAAAATTTGCGTTAACCGTACCCTTCGGTATTTGTGTTCAAAGCCTACTCGTGCTGAACAGTTACCGCTTATCTAAAACCAATAAAATCAGCTGGAAAGGGCGCTCATTAACATGATGAATAAGATTATTACTTTGCTTCTTCTTGCTTGTTCAGTTTCGGTGTTTGCATCAGACACCGATGGCTGGTCACTGGCACGCGATAAAAAAGGCATCGAGGTTTATAACCGTAAAATTGAAGGCAGTCACTTTAAAGAATTTCGAGCAGAAGGCGACATCAACGCGTCCCTCACTTCTATTATCGCACTCTTTATCGATACCTCTGTTGGCACGCAATGGGTAGAAAACATCGATGACATGGAAGAAATAGAGCATTTTAGTGCGGCGCACACGATCACCAAAACCTATACCAAGGCACCTTGGCCAGTTGCCGATCGTGAAGCTATCGTAGAGAACGTCATCACTCAAGATCCAAAGACGATGGTTGTCACCATTGATCAGCATGGTAGGCCTGATTACCTGCCAAACAATAATAAAAAAATCATCAGAGTGGCTGAATTAGAGGCGAGTTGGATCCTGACACCAATCGACGAAAACACCACCCATATCTCTTATCGAGTATTGAGTGATCCAGGTGGCGATATTCCGTATTGGCTCATTAACATGGTGGCCGTTTCTCAGCCTTACAACACGCTTCGCGGGTTATCTAAGATGTTGGATTCTGGTGAGTACACCGATCGTCGCCTTGATTTCATCGAGAACTACACGTCACTTTAACAATGCAATGAATACTCTAGAGGTCTATATTGTGAAATTTCCATTCTCTCCAATCGCAGCGATATTGCTTGTAGCATCAAGTTCAGTATTTGCTAATCAAATCATTGTCGATACTAAAGGTGTTGATGAAACACAGTATCACGCCGATCTGTATGAATGTGAGCAATACGCTCAACAAGTGAAGCCTGAAGAGGTCGATTCTCTTGGCAGCGATATTGTCGGTTCAACCGCTAAGGGTGCAGCGCTGGGTGCGGTTGGTGGAGCCGTCTCTGGCGGGAGTGGTCATGATGGTGCAAAAATTGGTGCTGGCATCGGTATTATCAGCGGCGCTTTAAAGCACGGTGCTCAAAAAAGACAATCCGCCGAGCTATCTGAGCAGCAGAAGTTTCAAGTGAATCGTAACTGTATGATCAACCGAGGCTATACCGTTCTTAACTAGCGGATAACCGAGCAAAATGGCGTTTAATCGATGTTCACGCCATTTTGCGTAGCTGAGTCAAAGCAGAGTTCAACCATAGTCCCTGAATCGCCACCTTAAAGTTCGTTCAAATAGACAGTGAGCATTGACCCCTATTTAAAATAGGCTTATCATTAATCGTCTTTTAACGATTAATGAAAGTGAGACGTCAATATGAACTCAACTTGCTCGACATCTGGTGGCTGTTCTCTGCCCATCGAACACGGTGATGCTAAAGCAGAAAAGCAAATGGCCGCACTGGCGAAAGCACTCGCTCACCCGGCAAGAGTTCGTATATTGAGTATCCTTTCAACGCTAGAAAAATCGGGCGGCTGTTTGAACAGTGACTTGGTTAGCGAATTAGGTTTAGCGCAATCGACAGTATCAGAGCACCTAAGAATCTTGAAAACCTCTGGGTTCATCACTGCTGAATCGATACCACCGAAGATGTGCTACCGCATTAATCGAGATAATATTCAGCAATTTGAGACGCTAATCGACACCATTTTGAAATAGATTAACCACGCTTAGTTTGTCGAACACAATAAACTAAGCGTATTTTTTGCCTTTAAATATCGTTTTTCGACGATTAACGATATCAACAAAAGAGAGATTATCATGAAACCAAAGTTAGGTTTTCTAGATCGCTACTTAACACTGTGGATTTTTATTGCCATGGGCCTTGGTGTATTGCTTGGTACCCTGTTCCCACAGATCGAACAGTGGAACGAATCTATGTCGGTTGGTACCACCAACATTCCACTTGCGATTGGCCTTATCTTAATGATGTACCCACCTCTGGCTAAGGTTAACTACAACCTGCTAGGCACCGTGGTAAAAGATAAGAAAGCGATCAAGCTGTCTCTGATCATGAACTGGCTTGTTGGCCCAATTCTGATGTTTGTGTTGGCGCTAACATTCTTAGGCGACCACCCAGGTTACATGGTCGGCGTCATTCTGATTGGTCTTGCTCGCTGTGTGGCGATGGTTCTGGTTTGGAACGACATCGGCGGCGGTAACAAAGAATACGGTGCGGCATTAGTTGCTCTAAACAGTGCGTTCCAAGTGGTGAGCTACAGCTTTATGGCGTGGTTGTTCATCAGCGTTCTTCCGCCAGTATTTGGTTACGAAGGCATGTTGGTTGATATCTCGATGATCGACATTGCACACAGTGTACTTATTTACCTAGGTATCCCATTCTTAGCGGGCTTCCTAAGCCGTAAGATCCTTGTGTCGATGAAAGGCGAGCAGTGGTACAACGATGTGTTTATTCCACGCATCTCTCCAATCACACTGATTGCACTACTGGCGACTATCGTTCTGATGTTCAGCCTAAAAGGCGAGATGATTGTAGAACTGCCAATGGACGTATTGTTGATTGCTGTTCCACTGACTATCTACTTCACAGCGATGTTCTTCATCAGCTTCTTCATTGGTAAGAAGATGGGTATTGAATACGACAAGAACGCATCAATTGCATTCACAGCGACAGGTAACAACTTCGAGCTAGCGATTGCCGTTGCTATCTCAGTATTCGGTATCAACTCAGACCAAGCGTTTGCCGGTGTTATCGGTCCACTGATTGAAGTACCTGTGTTGATTTACCTAGTGAACGTGGCGCTTAAGATGAAAGGCAAGTACTACAACGGTCAGACGGTTAAACCTAGCGTCTAGCATCTATATCTATATCTAGAGCTGATAAAAAGCAGCATCACGTCAAACAGAAAGGCTCACACGTTAAACGGTGAGCCTTTTCTTTATTCAGTTTGATCCAATTTAAGTCTCTTCCAGTTTACGTTTCGTCTAATAAGCCTTTCAATGCTTGTTCAAGCCAAAGTAATGCAGGACCTTTAGAGCGTGTTTTAGACAGAACAAGATCAACGGGCGGCGACCATGTTTTGTGATCGAATGAGACATTAATCTCCACTAAACGCTGCTTATTCAGCTCCTCTTCGACAAGGTGCCTAGGTAAGTAGGCCCAGCCAATATCGCTGCCGAGTACCATCTCTTTGATCACAATAAAGCTGTTTGACCACCATACCTTACCGGCAATCAGTGGAAACTGGTCCATCACCTTGCCTTTGTCTCCCCTCAACATTAACTGACGATGCGGGAGTAAATCAGAGAGTTTCGCCACACCTGTTTTTGCGAGCGAATGACTTGGATGACACACAGCAATAAACGGTAAGTGACCGATAAAGCATGGCTCAGAACCGACATCAAAAGCCAAGTTGGTAAACATCAATCCAATGTCGGCTCTTTCTTCGATAATTAACGGATTGACCTCTGTTGTGGTACACGCAACCAATTCAACTTCAGTCGCAGGGAATTGTTGACTGAACTGACTAAGGATCTTAGATAAGTTCGGAACCAGCAATGAATCATCTAATGCAATTTTGATGAGCCCCTCTTCGCCGCTACCCATCGCGTTAACCGTCACATTCAGATCTTCAACCTGAAGCACGATCGCTTTCACCTGTTTAAATAACTGCTCGCCCGCTTTGGTTAGTGAAGGCTTTCGAGTCGAACGATCAAAAAGCTCAACATTAAAATCGATTTCAAGATTACTGATGCCTTGGCTCACCGCCGACTGAACCTTACCCAAATGACGAGCACTGGCAGAAAATGACCCTAATTCAACGGCATACACAAACATTTTCAGTTGTTCAACGTTGTACATTCGGTTTCTCCCAAAACTTAATATCATAATATGTGATACTAACTATCTTTATATTATCACTTAAGTAGATATTATCTAGCCAAGTCATTAGCCCATCGGCGGCTATTTAATCGTAAAGAGAGTTAGAAAAATGTCACATAAAGAACGCATGTTGCACATGGTGCTATTTGAATTGGTTGCTTTGGTTTTGATGGCAGGGCTTGCAACCTATATTACAGGAAACGGCGCAGGTGAAATGGCAGGCTTAGCGCTCGTAATATCATTGATTGCAATGGCTTGGAACTACGCTTACAACTATGGCTACGACAAAATTTACGGAGCTGACCGAAGCAAAAGAACCAAGAAAACACGTGTTCTGCACGGATTAGGTTTTGAGCTTGGCTTGATGACAGTGACTTTGCCTGTCTTGATGTGGGTTCTACAACTCGACTTCCTAACCGTACTGATCATGGACATCGGCCTAGTTATTTTCTTCGTACTTTACGCGATTGCGTTCAACTGGGCGTATGACTCAGTTCGAGATCAATTGGTTGCGAAAGGAAAAGTGGCAGCTCTGGTTTAGAGCGGTAAGTTCATCTCGTATAACAAGAACATACACCCAAATTAAAACTGCCAAACTACAACATAGTTGGCAGTTTATTCATTTATGCATATAAGCTCATTTGTTAACGCCCTTGTTACATAGCAAAAACATCACACAGCCCTCCCTAATTAAGTCTAATAATCCGCCACTCACGAAGTAGCATCACAAATCCAAACATAAACTCCTCGTACCAGTTGCGCATTCATTTACATATAGGTAGTTTGAGCGGCTTCGCAACCTATCAATTCGAGCAATGACGTTCATGCGAGCATCTTTTTCGAGCAAAAGTGTTCGGATTAACATTTCAAGTGACTTTAATTAACAATTTTATGCTCAAACGCTCACTTTTGATGTTCGTTTATTTTCGAGTTCGCAAATATATGCACAATACACGTGCTAGATAAGCAAAACTAAAAAGGACTCGAACATGACAACAAACAAACACCCTTCTTTATTTGGGCAATGCTTGGCTGAATTTATCGGTACAGGATTACTCATATTCTTTGGCGTTGGCTGTGTGGCCGCTCTGGTATTAACTGGTGCGACATTCGGACAATGGGAAATCAGCATCATCTGGGGCTTCGGTGTTGCGATTGCAATTTACTGTACTGCCGGCGTTTCAGGCGCACACATCAACCCAGCCGTAACGATTGCACTGGCCATGTTCCATGGCTTTGATAAAGCAAAAGTGGTGCCTTACATCATTTCGCAACTGCTTGGCGCTTTCTGCTCTGCAGCATTGGTTTACAGCCTGTACAGCAACCTATTTACTGACTACGAAATTGCACACAACTTCGTTCGTAGCAGCCAAGACGCACTATCAACTGCTGGTATCTTCTCGACTTACCCACATGCTTCACTTTCTTTCTTCGGCGCTTTTGCTGTGGAATTCGTGATTACAGCAGTGTTGATGTTTGCCATTTTAGCGTTAGGTGATGAGAACAACGGCGCATCTCGCGGTGCAATGAACCCTCTACTGATCGGTATTCTTATCGCGGTTATCGGTGGTTCTTTAGGTCCACTGACGGGCTTTGCAATGAACCCTGCTCGTGACTTCGGGCCAAAACTGTTCGCTTACTTTGCAGGTTGGGATTTCGCACTAAGCGGTGCACGTGATATTCCTTACTTCATCGTTCCAATTCTTGCTCCAATTGCTGGTGCGTGTTTTGGTGGTTGGTTGTACCCACGTGTTATCGGTGCTTACCTACCAGTTGAAGGCCAAGGCTGCACAATTCCAAACCAATGTGAAACAGAAGAAGAAGCTGAACAAGCTCAAGCTTAATTCCTAAGCGACCCTACATTTACTAAAATATAAATAACAAAAGAAAAAGGACTCTTACCATGACCGAGCAAAAATACATTGTTGCCCTAGACCAAGGAACAACAAGTTCACGCGCCGTAATTCTCGACCATGATGCAAATATCGTCAGTTCTTCTCAGCGAGAGTTTACCCAGATTTATCCTAAAGCTGGCTGGGTTGAGCATGATCCAATGGAAATTTGGGCGACTCAAAGCTCTACATTGGTTGAAGCTTTGGCTAAAGCAGGCATTCGCAGCGATGAGCTAGCCGGCATTGGTATCACCAACCAACGTGAAACTACTATTGTATGGAACAAAGAAACTGGCAAACCGGTTTACAACGCAATCGTATGGCAGTGTCGCCGAACTGCCGACATCTGTGAAGACCTTAAAGCGCGTGGCCTAGAAGACTACGTACGTGACAATACTGGCTTAGTCCTTGACCCGTATTTCTCAGGTACCAAAGTAAAATGGATTCTAGACAACGTTGAAGGCGCTCGCGAAGACGCTGAAGCTGGCAAACTACTGTTCGGTACGGTTGATACTTGGTTGGTTTGGAAGATGACTCAAGGACGTGTTCACGTTACGGATTACACTAACGCGTCACGTACTATGTTGTTCAACATCAACGACCTATGCTGGGATCAAAAGCTACTTGATGAAATGGGGATCCCGTCATCAATGATGCCAGAAGTGAAGCGTTCTTCTGAAGTTTACGGTCAAACGAACCTTGGTGGTAAAGGCGGTACTCGTATTCCAATCGCGGGTATTGCGGGTGACCAACAAGCTGCACTTTACGGTCAAATGTGTGTAGAAGCAGGCCAAGCTAAGAACACTTATGGTACTGGTTGTTTCCTTCTAATGAACACAGGCCAAGAGAAAGTCACATCGAAAAACGGCCTTCTAACCACACTGGCATGTGGCCCTAAAGGCGAACCTGCATACGCACTGGAAGGTGCGGTATTCATGGGCGGCGCATCAATCCAATGGCTACGTGATGAAATGAAACTACTGGCTGGCGCAGAAGACTCTGAGTACTTCGCAACCAAAGTAGATTCTTCAAACGGCGTTTACGTAGTCCCTGCGTTTACTGGTTTAGGCGCACCATACTGGGATGCTTACGCTCGCGGTACGATTGTTGGCCTGACTCGTGGTGTTAACTCTAACCACATCATCCGTGCAACCTTGGAAGGTATTGCTTACCAAACGCGTGACGTACTAGACGCGATGCAAGCGGACTCTGGCATCAAGCTAGCAAACCTACGTGTTGATGGCGGCGCAGTAGCGAACAACTTCCTAATGCAATTCCAATCAGACGTGCTTGATACTGAGGTTCACCGCCCTGAAGTAACGGAAGTAACCGCTCTGGGCGCCGCTTACCTTGCCGGCCTAGCGGTTGGTTTCTGGGACAGTATTGATGAGCTTCAAGACAAAGCAGTACTAGACCGTACGTTCTTGCCACACCACGATGAAGAAAAGCGTAACCGCCGTTACAAAGGTTGGAAGCGTGCTATCAAGTGTGCACAAGTTTGGTCTGAACTGCACGATGACGACGAAGAGTAAAATCGAGCGTTCGAATAATCACTCTCTTATCGATTGAATTGTTCGTTCCTCAGTAAACGAAACTAAAAAGAGCACTATTTTGTGCTCTTTTTTGCGTTTGGAGCCAATTTTTCATGTTTTGATCAACGTTTTTGCGGTTTGGACATAATTCCTTACTATCATTACTTCTCTCTCCTCATCAATTCGAGCACAATAGCGCGAGTTAATATTTTCGATTGTGACGCGCTAGAGCCCATAGCGTGCAGGGAGTGGTAAGTTAAGTGAAGCAGATACCAAGACACCAGCAGATTGTAGATCTGGTAAAAACACAAGGATATGTGAGCACCGAAGAGCTCGTTGAAAAGTTCGATGTCAGCCCACAAACCATCAGACGAGACCTCAATGAACTTGCCGATAGAAGCAAAATTCGTCGCTATCATGGTGGTGCAACCATTCCTTTAAGCTCGGAAAACACCTCTTATAACACGCGTAAAGCGCTTAACTTCAACGAAAAAGACGTGATCGCCGACGAACTGGTTAAACACATTCCAGATGGTGCAACCCTGTTCGTTGATATCGGCACCACACCAGAATCCGTGGCACGCGCGCTGAACAAAAACCACAAACAACTCAGAGTCGTGACTAACAACATCAACGTTGCCAGTATCCTGCTACCAAACCCAGAGATAAAGGTTATCTTGGCAGGTGGCGAAGTGAGAAACCGTGATGGCGGTATCGTGGGTGAAGCAACACTCGATTTCGTGAAGCAGTTCCGCCTCGATTTCGGCATTCTAGGGATCAGCGGCATCGACTTTGACGGCTCACTGCTTGATTTTGACTACCATGAAGTTCGAGTGAAGCAAGCTATCATCGAAAACAGCCGCAGCATCTTCCTGGCAGTCGACCACAGTAAGTTTGGTCGCAACGCAATGGTTAAGCTGGGTAACATCTCTCAAGCACACATGGTGTTTACTAATAAACAGCCACCAGAAGAGATCCTGAACATCCTCAAGGATTCATCGATCCCATTGGAAGTGATCGAGACCGCGTCTCAACCACTAGCGTCGGACGAATAAAAAAACGCTCAGAAATCATGTTCATTAAAAGAGCCCATTATTGATAGATCACTTTATCGATAATGGGCTTTTTTGTTACTTGGAAAGTCGCACTTGAACATGATTAATATCACTTCTATGCTCGAATGAGAGTTATTTGGAACCTTCGCTGTCATAAGCGAAGGTTTTTTATGCGCAAATCACATAAAACGCGCATAAACGAAAATAATAAATGACCGCAAACGAAAGTTAATATACGATTCAATTATGTTCTAAAATGCTCGTTCGCTCAGAAAGAGGTCAAAACCATGAGTGCTCAACAAACTAATTCAAACAATAGTACATCTTCAACTCTAGACTTAATCGTTATTGGCGGCGGCATCAATGGTGCGGGTATCGCGGCAGACGCTGCTGGTCGTGGTCTAAACGTTGGTTTATACGAAGCAAATGATTTCGCCTCTGCGACGTCTTCTGCAAGTTCAAAGCTAATCCACGGTGGCTTACGTTACCTTGAACATTATGAGTTTCGTTTAGTTTCAGAAGCACTTGCAGAGCGTGAAGTGTTGCTGAGAAAAGCACCTCATGTTGCACAACCAATGCGTTTCCGTTTACCGCACCGACCATTTTTACGCCCGGCTTGGATGATCCGCTGTGGCCTATTCCTTTACGATAACTTAGGTAAACGTACGACGCTTCCTGGAAGTAAAACGGTGAACTTGGCTCAATCAGGTTTACTGAAGCCAGAAATGAAAACAGGTTTCGAATACTCAGACTGCTGGGTCGATGATGCGCGTATGGTATTGCTGAACGTATTAGCGGCGAAAGAAAACAACGCAGAAATACGCAACTACTGCCGAGTTGAAAAAGCGCACCGCGAAGGCGACATTTGGCACGTAACGATTCTTGATGTGATGACAAACCAACGTTTCGAGCGCAAAGCGAAAGCATTGGTCAACGCAGCTGGCCCTTGGGTGAAACAGTTCTTTGATGATGGTTTAGAGCAGGCTTCGCCTCGTAATATTCGTCTGATCAAAGGCTCGCACATTGTTGTGCCACGCATTCACGACGAACCACAAGCGTACATTCTGCAAAACAAAGACAATCGTATTGTGTTCATGATCCCTTACCTAGATAAGTTCTCGATCATCGGCACTACCGACCTTGAATACAAAGGCGATCCTCGCGAAGTGGCTATCGACGATGTAGAAGTGGATTACTTGATTGATATCGTTAACCAGCATTTTGTTAAGCAACTAGAGCGTGACGATGTTGTGTGGACATACAGTGGCGTAAGACCGCTTTGTGATGATGAATCTGACTCGCCACAAGCGATCACTCGTGACTACACACTGGAGCTGGATGCAGAAATGGATCAAGCACCACTGCTATCTATCTTTGGTGGCAAGTTAACGACTTATCGTAAACTCGGCGAAGCGGCACTGAACAAGCTAGAACCTTACCTGAAACACATGGGCGCACCTTGGACAGCTAACGACACACTACCGGGTGGTAACTTCAGCTGCAGCAGAGAACAGCTCGCTAAGATGATCCACACCAAGTACCCTTGGATATCAGAAGCACTGTTACTACGTTATGTGACTCAATTTGGTACTTACACTTGGAAGCTGCTGGAAGGTGCAACGAGCGAAGCTGATCTTGGTACCCAATTCTCAAGCGAAGCACACGGCGTTTATCAAGCTGAGATCGATTACTTGATCAATGAAGAGATGGCGATGACTGACGAAGACATCTTGTGGCGCAGAACCAAGCTTGGCCTGTACTTAAGTGAAACAGAGCAGCATGCAGTTTCTAGCTACTTAAAAGAGAATCTTGAAAGCACTGTGGTGAACTTTTCTCAAGTCGGTTAGTTCTTCTAGCAAAACCATCCGCTCCTGAATATAAATAATGACAAAGCTTAGCGCTCCCCACGCTAAGCTTTTTTATTGTCTACTATTCCGCTCAGCCTGAGACTTTATTCACACCTCTATTTTCAACAAAAACTAAATAGTGTTTTATTAATCCGGTTGATTATCAACTTCACAAAAGGTTGCTATTCTTTATCTCAACGAAACAACACATTTAAAAACGCTCACCATGTCAGCGCTTTAATAACGTTTGTCTCTATGTTT
The DNA here is from genome assembly GCF_041471405.1 of Vibrio sp. 10N.261.52.C11. Classification (NCBI taxonomy): domain Bacteria; kingdom Pseudomonadati; phylum Pseudomonadota; class Gammaproteobacteria; order Vibrionales; family Vibrionaceae; genus Vibrio; species Vibrio sp. 10N.261.52.C11. The sequence goes on along the minus strand of NZ_JBFROI010000004.1, from coordinate 35,527 downwards.
TCTCCCAATACGGCGGATTACCATAATATTCAGAGAAGTAGTCAATGAAGGCTCTCACCTTTGGTGCAAGTAACCTTGTGCTTGGGTACACAGCCCAAATTGCAGGCTCTGATGTTAATGGGTAATCTTCTAATATTTGAACCAGCTGACCGCTTTTCAGTTGTTCATAGGCACACCAATTCGATGTCACCGTGATACCCATACCACCTGAGGCTGCGTCACGCAGTGCTTCTCCGTTATCTGCCCTGAACGACCCAGATGCCTTAATCGTCTTAGGCCCGCTTTCAGTATTGAACGTCCAGTTTTCTAAACCAATTAAGCTAATACACTGATGATCATTAAGATCTCGAGGTGTGGCTGGCTTACCATATTTGATTAAGTAATCAGGCGATACACACACAATACGCTTGTCTGTCGCAAGTTTTCGGGCAATCAGTGTCGAGTCTTTCAGCTCCGAGATGCGAATCGCGATATCAAAGCCACCTTCAACAACATCCACCATCGAATCTGATAGTCTGAGATCGACTTTTAACCCAGGGTAGCGCTCTAAGAATCCAGGTAAAGCAGGGACAAGATGCAAACGCCCAAAAGACGCAGATGCGGTAACTCTCAGCGTTCCGGTTGGAGAGTCACAGCCCACACCAACCGCCGATTTGGCAGCATCGACGCTCGATAACACCTCTTCAGCATGAGGCAAGAACGCTTCCCCCTCTTCGGTTAAAGAGACCTTACGAGTGGTTCTATGCACCAAGCGAACGCCTAAATTGTCTTCCAGTTTACTAATGTGCGAGCTTGCAACAGCAGGAGACAAACCAAGCTCTTGCCCAGCCATGCTGATGTTATGTGTGGAAGCTAAACGAACAAACAATTTGAGGTGTTCAATATTCATGAGATTACCAATAAAATCTTAAAAATCGTGTACCAGTAACCCTCATTATGCGTCATTAACATAACAATACAACGTATTAACTCAGTTGAATTGTGAAGAAGTGATTGAGCCAAAACGAAAAAAAACTCCCGAAGGAGTTTTTGTCTAAGTCTGTAATTCGCCATTTAGCTAGTCAGCAAAATTGCCAACTCACTAGCCAGTTAAACGAGCATGCAGTGAATCTTTAAGTTCAGAACGATCATGTTTCAATTGGTGCATCGAGCCGTCATCAATGGGTGAATCTTTCAGCTCTAGTTTACGAATCTCTTTATCAAGGTTGTCGTATGTCTTCATATCTTCTGCAAAGCCATCGTCAGTTTTAGCAAGCTCAGCAATTTTGTCTTTCATTTCAGGAAATTCGTGAACAAGAGAGTGATTTTCACCTAGCATAGAAACCTCTTAAGTTGAGTAAAGTGATTGGTATTACGCATTCATTATTAACTTTAGCAAGGGAGTCAAATAACAAATGAGATCCAGTACACAGCATAGAATATAGACAATTCAGATTCACAAATTTACAACATCCACCTAAAAAAATAAGATGCTTTACATAGAAGAAAGCCTTGTAAGAACACAAGGCTTTATAAGGTAGATCTATATACAAGTAGAGTTAACAATCGTTATCGAAGCAGCTGAAAAATGTTTCTACAAAGAGATTAGCTGCTGCACCCTTGGGTATGAACTCGATTCATGTCGTCACCGACTTGTGCTTCTTGAGACCCCGTCGATTGGCATCCTGCCACGAATAACAGCGTTACAGATAAGATAAGCCATTTCATAATAAATCCTCTTTCGGTCATGACTAAAGCATAGTGCTTAAAAGCGCGGATACCTCAGTCATTAACTAAAACCTTACCTACCGATAAGGCCTTGGTTAATGAACAAAGCATCGCTTCTTTAACTAACGACCTGCTTTTGTACAAAAAACTTTCACTTCAACGAATGAAAATCGTACAAGAGCGAAAATAGGACAGCTATGGAACTAAGAATAAGAACTAGAAGTCAGTCACTCGTCGCCAAACGTACAGCCGCTTCTGCATGAATGGCTGTGGTATCAAACAAGGGAACATCAGTGTGTTGCTGCTGAATCAGGAGGGCGATTTCAGTACAGCCCAGAATAACGGCTTCTGCACCTTGTTGGCCTAGCTTCTCAATGATTTGACGGTATACATCTCGAGATTCTTCTTTTACTTGGCCTCGACACAGCTCTTGATAAATGATGTTGTGGACTTTCTCTCGGTCACTCTCATCAGGAATCACCACATCGATACCGAATTTGTTAGTCAGACGGCCTTTATAGAAATCTTGTTCCATGGTGAAAGCGGTACCGAGTAATCCAACTTTCTTTACACCCTGTTCAAGCAACTTCTGCGCTGTGGTATCAGCGATGTGCAAGATAGGAATCGTGACCTTCTCTTCGATCTCAGGAACGATCTTATGCATGGTATTGGTACAGATCAGGATGAAGTCCGCTCCGGCTTTCTCTACCGATAAAGCCGCGTCCGATAAGATATCCGCCGTCTCAGCCCAGCGACCTTGATGTTGAAGCTTTTCTATCTCATCGAAGTTCACGCTGTACATACAAACCTTTGCAGAATTGAGCCCGCCGAGTGTGGCTTTAACGCCCTCGTTGATGGATTTGTAGTAGCTCACTGTCGACTCCCAACTCATACCGCCGAGCAAACCGATCGTTTTCATTTTGCTATTCCTTTAATTTCCGACTAACTCGATTAAACCGTCATGCATTGAAAATTTGTAGTACGTTCTTGCTTAAAGCGAACCCATAACACCTTATTCCTTTCAAACGATTGCTTTCAAACCGTTCATTCCCAAAACCTCCGCTCACAAAAAAGGCTCGAATTTAAAATCCGAGCCTTTGAAGTTTTGACCAAGGGTATACTTGGCGTTAGTACACCTCACACCAATCGGATTTCATGTCGATCAGTGTCCAATCCTCTCTGGAATTCGCCTCATCTAGCGCTTTATCAAGCTTGCCAACGTGAGACTCACGATCGTACTGCCACTCGCGCTCAGCATCAGTGTGATGAACAATCATCGCCATTGAGTTGGGTTGGCTCGTAGCCCATTGCATCATCGCTTGGTCACCGTCTGAGTTGCCGACCGCTAGAATAGGTTTCTTGCCGATAATATGCTGAATGTTAGTGACCTTTCCGGCTTTGTCATCAATGGTCAAAATGGACGAGTCTTTAGTAACGGTTGGCTTACCATCGTTGTAGCTGTAGTTGTATTTAAGCGCGCTACCGATGATTTGCTCTGTAGGAATATTATAAGCTTGTGGAGCCCACGCTCTCATGAAATCAACGCCTCCGCCCGACACAATATAAGTCTTAAAGTCATGCTCTTGCAGGTAAGTCAGCATCTCTTTCATTGGCTGATAAGTAAGGTCTGTGTAGGCTTTGTTGAAGCGTTTATCTTTTGTTACCGTCAGCCATTGCTCAACGTCTTGCTGGTATTGCTCAACAGTCATACCAGAATGTGTCGCCATGATGATTTTCAATAGCCCTTCTTCACCGCTGCCCAGAACGCTCTCAATATCATCTTCGAGTACAAACTTAAACGGTGCTTCGGTTTTCCATTCAGGGTGGTCAGGCGCCATCTCTTTTACACGATCTAGTGCAAAGGCTAATTGGAAGTAATAAGGCTTTTCCGACCAAAGCGTACCGTCGTTATCGAACACGGCAATGCGATCTTCAATTGCCACGAACGTATCAGACTCAGCTTTAGTGGCTTGCCCAACAAAGTCGACGATAGCGGATTTGCTCTCGCTGTCCTTCCAAGAAGGCAACAAGTTGGGATCACAATCTTTAGCAAAAGATGAGAAAGAGAGACTGGATAAGATCGCGACAGATAAGAGGGTTATTTTCTTCATAGCAACTACCATGTTGTTGAATTAATTGTAGGGTTTAATTCAATTCATCCTAGTTGGTCTACTCTGATTTGCCACTTATGAACACTATAACCAATGCTCATGTTGGTATTAGATTAGTACCACAGCTAAGCTGGCTGAGGGTGCTCTGCGATGTATTTATCGAGAACTTAAAAGGAGACAAACAAAAAAGCAGAACTTCAATTCCTCAAAGTTCTGCTTTATCAATCCATGACTGCTTACACTCTGCGCTTTTTGAAAGCGTGCCAGCCAGCGCTGAGAATTGTTTTTACCACCACGCTTAATGCGCTAAGTTTAGGGTCAGCATTCTTGCCAGAGGCAATGCGCCACATCTGATGTTCATACCAAACCAGCCCGACCATCGCCACCTTGTCTAATGCGGGTTTTCCTGTGGTTGGCACCGTTAGTGGCATGCCGTGGCTAGGGTTTTCAATTAACTTGTTAGGGAAATCAGGATCAACCGCCATTGTTCGCGCAATACCAATAAAATCGGTCGCCGAGGTGTTTAATGCTTCATTCATTGCTTGCGCGGTTCGAAAACCACCCGTGACCACCAGCGGTGTACTCACGAGTTTTCTCGCCTTAACCATGTAATCCATAAAATACGCTTCACGTTTTACTGTGCTGGACTTGATTGATTCAGCTTTGCTCTTTGAACCCATCATTGATGGACTTTCATAGGTGCCGCCAGAGATCTCAATCAGGTCGATACCGTTATCACTCAGTGTTTGCACAACCTGCATCGACTCTTCTTCAGTGAAGCCACCTTTCATGAAGTCGGCGCTGTTGAGCTTAATTCCGACAGGGAAATCTTCACCAACCTCTTTTCGAATCGCGCGATAAACCTCAAGCACGAAACGAAGTCTGTTTTCGAGTGACTCACCCCATTTGTCTTGGCGTTGATTGTGTCTAGAAGACAAAAACTGACTGACAAGATAACCATGAGCACCGTGAATCTGTACACCAGTAAAACCCGCTTGTTTTGCAAGCTTTGCACTCAGCGCGAATTTATCAATGATTGCGATTATTTCCTTCTCAGTCAGAGCTCGTGGCGTATTAAAGCCTTTTTCTAATCCACGCTCTAAAGAGATAGCCGAAGGAGCAACCGGGCTATCACATAAGAATTTAGGAATTTGCTTACCTGGGTGATTCAGCTGCATCCATATCTGCGAACCATTCTGTGTTCCGGCACTCGCCCACTCACGAAATACGCTTAAATCACTTTGCTCATCCAACACCACGTTTTTAGGTTCACCAAGCGCACCTCTATCGACCATCACGTTACCCGTCATGGATAGACCAATTCCTCCTTGAGCCCAACGCTGGTAAAGCGTGACTAAACCTTGCTTAGGGTTATGATGTTTATCACCTAGCTGTTCACTCATTGCCGATTTGAACAGGCGATTTTTGATCACTTGGCCATTAGGAAGAAAAAAAGGGTCGTTGAGGCAGATTGGATTCATGCGCGTGGTTACTTTCTTGGGTTTATATATTGAGTCCAGTATGCCCTATTTTATCCGACAGTTCTGAGCATTTGGTGCCTATTTCGAAGCAAGTTTCACTCAATAATAAAATGCCAGCGGCATAGCAGCTGGCATTAATCGATTATAAATAGAATCTCAAAAACTGGGCTGACGCTGCTGAAATATGTCAACCAGAAAGGCTCTAATGCCCTTTACGCTCATGGTAATTGTCGTTATTGTGATTCTCTACGCCATCATCACAAGGACTGTCTGAGAGTTATGAACAGCACGATTGAAACTATTCTGGGGCACCGCTCCATTCGTCAATATACAAATCAACCGATTGAAAAAGCACAACTTGATGTGATTATTCAGGCTGGTCTCGCGGCTTCGTCATCGAGCTTACTGCAGGCTGTTTCTATCGTGAGAGTGACAAACAAAGAGAAGCGTAAACTGCTAGCCGAATACGCAGGTAATCAAGCTTACGTTGAGAATGCGGCTGAGTTTTTAGTGTTCTGTATCGACTATCAGCGCCACGCTCAAATTAACCCGGAAGTGAAAACCGACTTTACTGAACTGACCCTGATTGGAGCGGTAGATTCTGGCATCATGGCGCAAAACTGCATGCTGGCTGCTGAGTCTCTAGGTTTGGGTGGCGTGTACATTGGCGGGCTGCGTAACAGCGCACAACAAGTCGATGAACTGTTAGAACTACCACAACATACCGCCGTGTTGTTTGGGATGTGCTTAGGTCACCCGGCACAGCAACCAGAGGTTAAGCCTCGCCTTCCTGCTCATGTGGTGATGCACGAAAACCAATACCAACCGCTGAGTCTAGATGAAATTGCCAGCTACGATGATTCGATGCAAAGCTACTACGCAAGCCGTTCAAGCAACCAAAAGCAGAGCAGTTGGTCACAACAGATCACTCAAAAGCTGTCTGGCGAATCTCGCCCACATATTCTGCCTTACTTAAACAGCAAGCAGCTGACCAAGCGTTAAGCCGTTAAGCCGTTAAGCCGTTAAGCCGTTAAGCCGTTAAGCCGTTAAGCGATTAGAGCTAGCAGCAAACAGCAGTACAAACAAAAATGTCAGCGTAATATACGCTGACATTTTTATTTATCCGGAGGCGGCTAGCTTACAGATATTTCTCAATCGGTAGCAATTGCAAAAAGCCTGACTGCATTCGTTCCCACTTACCCGTTTCTGGTTCGCTGTCCCAGCTTTGATCGCCTGAATACCAATACACATCACCGTCTTCAAGCTCTAATCGCCAGCTGTTTTCTTCGCTCATTGCTTGCTCAATGGTTTCTGCTAATGTTTCAGCAATCTCTTTATTCTCGATGATCAAAACCGATTCCGTGTTCAAGTAGGTAGAACGCAAGTTGAAGTTAAATGAGCCGATGCTCGCGATGCTGCGGTCGAATACGACTGATTTAGCGTGCAAGCCATAGGCCGTCTCAGGTGCACATTTCGACAAGTCCTGAGTCGATGCTTCACACAACTTAGATTCTGGTTTTAGCTCAAACAGATCGATGCCATGCTCCAACATATCGTAACGTCTGCCCGCATAAGCAGAATGATTAGTCACCAGATCATTAGAGGCCATAGAGTTAGTTAGCGCTTTTATCTCAACGCCCTTATTGTTCAACACTTGCCACTCTTCAAGCTGACCATCATCGAATACAAGGTAAGCCGATTCCAATAAGATCTCTTGTTTCGATTCACTCGCTAACTTACCTAGAAGAATCGCGGTCGCTTTCGGTTCATCGGTATTGTCTGAATCATCAGGAACAGGCTGATCGTAAACAAAACGCGCATTCACCCATGCCATCTCACCAATCACCTCTTTCAGCAAACTATCAGCAGCCTTACGATCTAGTGGCAATTCCGGGTAATTTTGATAATGCGGAACGACAATATTATCTATCTTCGAGAGATCAGGTTGTTCGTCATCATCCAGCATATCGACAGGGTAAGACCAACGGCTGTTCCAGTATTCAACAAAACTGGTTTGGATGGTGTTAACTACCGAGCCCATGACTAATACATCGCGGTCTCGGAAATTGATTTCATCAGAAAGGTCAAAGTATTCATCACCGATATTACGGCCACCCACCACAGACAAAGTACCATCGACGGTAAACGACTTATTGTGCATACGGCGATTTAAACGAGAAAAGTCGCCGACAAAGCTCAGCCATTTACTGAAACCGCGGCGTGTTGGTGTTGGATTGAAGATACGAATCTCGACGTTCGGGTGTGCATCCAGTGCCGACAGCAACCCTTCACGTTCGTTGAGGTTGATATCATCCAGCATTACGCGAACCTTCACACCGCGCTCGGCCGCTGCTAATAAACGGCTAGCGAGATAGCTGCCCGATTCGTCAGAGTTCCAGATGTAATATTGAATGTCGATGGTGTGCTCGGCACTTTCGACCAGCGCTAATCGCTGTGCCAAGGCATCCCAACCAGACTCTTGCAGACGAACCGCAGTGGTGCCTTGCTCTAAAGCTTCAGGCTGAAATTCATTGGTTAGAACCGATAAAGAACTAGGTGCAGGAGAGGTTGGCGGTTCTGTTGGATGATCGATGCCTTCAGGAAGTGAAGAACACCCACCTAAAACGGCGATTAAGATTAACGTTAAACTGATGCGTTGGAGCACAGGCATGTATCTGACTTCCTTTTCACGATGGCGTCTTTAGAAACTTTCCGTACAGCTTTTCAATGAACAAGCTATTCCGATCTATTCATTGATTATTACTGCTAAAGCCTGAAATTTATAGGTAATTATCCAGTATAAATTTAAAGGTCGGTAAATTGGCCCACAAATCACTTAAGTTGGGTGAGTGCCAAACAGTATAAACTCAGCGGCTTTTCGACCATGTCAATGGTGAGCTCTATTCGGTCTGGGTGATGCTTCACCATTGTTTGGAGATCTAGTTTCACCGCTTGATTTCACACTAACAGGCGTGTCGACTTACTTATATGAGATTGTGCAAACGCATTACTTACGTAAGCGCTAAAGCTGTTGTTCATCTAAGGGACATGTAAGGATCAACACCGAAAACATTGTTCACGCTGCATAACCTTTATCGTCTCTACACAAGCCTTCCTTATAGTAGTACCCTTTATCGTATTTCATTCTTAATGGTATTTATGTCTTATGAAGCTTTTGGTCGATCGCACTGGTGAACAGTTTTTAGAAATTCTGCAAGAATCGGGAGACACGCTGACGGTTCAATTCATTACCAATGAAGGCAATCGAAAGGGTAAGCCGTTCCAAGATAACTTGAGTGGATTGTTCCTCACAGGGTGGAAGCCGCGCACCACTTCAACCGCCATCGGATTAGAACGCTTTAAGCAAGGCAAACTTGAAGATCCCAAAGTGAGTTTCGCATTGCACCAGCTCTATCCACTCGGTCGAGACGTAAAATTACCTTCCGGTGATATCGCAACTATCGCGAGTTACGCCAATACCCATGCCGATGGCTACTATATGTTTGTGCGCCTCAACGATGAGTTAACCCGACTCAAGATTACACCCGATTGGGAGCTGCAACCTTCCGTTCAAAGGTTAGCCTTGCCTTATTACCCTGCGCCAAGAAGCCAGCAAGAACTCGACAATATTGATGACTTCGATGCTTGGGCGGGTGGGTTTTAAACAGTAAAAGTTGGTAAACAATATTGAGATCACATCCACCTATCGAATCTCAATACAACAATATGTGCTCTCTAAACATTGATACGAATACCCGCTCTCAAACGATTCAAATAACGGTTTGGCTGTGTGCTGCTAAAGAGTATTTCATTCTTCCCTACAAGCTCAAACGGGGCTGAATAAAGTCGATAAACGCCGAGATACGTTTAGAGACCGATGACGACTTGTAGTAAACCGCATTCACTCGCTCTCGGTCTGTGTTGGCAAGTTTGTCTTGTTCCAGAATAGGGATTAGGCGACCTGCTGCCATATCTTCCTGCACCATAAACCCCGATAAACAAGCAATCCCATTTCCAGCTAAGACTAGTTGACGCACGGTTTCACCATTACTGGCTGTCACAGTAGGCGCGACATCACTTTGGTTTGGTAAAGGCCAATGGTTAAGCACTTTGTTACCCGCAAACCCCACAATTTGATGCGAACTCAAATCTTCAGGTTTGGTGGGCAGCCCACGCTTAGCGAGATAATCAGGTGACGCCACAATATGGAGTAAACTTTTTCCTAACGGGCGAGCGTGCAGTGTTGAATCGGACAACTTACCGATTCGAATCGCAACATCAGTTCTCTTTTCGAGAAGATCAACGAAGCCTTCGTTGGAAGTGAGTTCCAACTCAATGTCTGGGTAAGCCTCTTTGAATGACTGCACCAACGGCACTAGCTGATGGAATACGAATGGACTGGCGGCATCGACTCTTAAACGACCTTTTGGCAACTCTCCGCGCGACACGATTTCTTCTTCCGCGCTCTGAATCATCTGTAATCCCACCCTGACTGAATCGACAAACTGCCGCCCTTCCTCCGTCAATTCCACGCGTCTCGTTGTTCGGTTGAATATTGAGACGCCGAGTTGCGACTCAACCTTACTCACCGAACGAGACACCTTGGCGACCTGCACATCCAGCGCCTCTGCCGCCGCAGAAAAACCACCAGCATCGACAACGGTGAGTACCATTTCTAAATCATCTGAACGGGTTAACATGAGGCTCCTTCGCTATCTTCATTTTGTTTAATGTCATCTCGCTTGTGCTCATCACAGCTCAAATCATCTGAGTCTTTGCGATCTCATCAGCTTAATCCAATGATCGGTTAACTCTCCAATTATTGCAAATAACACAAAGGTTATTTGTTAATGATGGCATTTTTCACAAATATATTTTGCTAGATAATCCTCGCCATCAAACGAAGCGCTCCTATTGCAGTCACAAGCTGCCCCATTTTATCGCGCTCGGTATTTAACAAAGAACAGTAAGAGAGATGATTATGCCATTAGCATTACTTGCATTGACGCTCAGCGCCTTTGCCATCGGAACCACAGAATTTGTCATCGTAGGCTTGATTCCTACCATGGCGAGCGACTTGAATGTATCTCTGCCATCGGCAGGCCTATTAGTCAGTTTATACGCGCTTGGCGTTGCCATTGGCGCACCAGTAATAACGGCATTAACCGGCAAATGGAATCGTAAGGCGGTGTTGCTGACCGTGATGGCATTGTTTGTCATTGGTAACTTATTGGCGTGGCAAGCTCCGGGTTATAACACGCTGATCGCCGCACGAATTTTGACTGGCCTTGCCCATGGCGTGTTCTTCTCGATTGGATCGACCATCGCGACAGGTTTGGTTTCAAAAGATAAAGCAGCCAGTGCCATTGCGATCATGTTTACAGGTTTAACGGTTGCATTGGTAACCGGCGTACCACTGGGCACTTATATCGGGCAAACCTTTGGCTGGCAAGCGACCTTCTTGATAGTGGCTCTGCTTGGTCTTATTGCTCTTATCGGTAGCGCTATCTTGGTTCCAAGCAACCTTAAGCAACCACCAGCGGCGAAGATTTCGGCACAACTAAAGGTTCTAACTCAACCACGCTTACTGTTGGTTTACGCTATCACAGCACTAGGTTATGGCGGCACATTCACAGCGTTTACGTTCCTTGCTCCAATACTGGAAAATGTATCAGGATTTGATTCGAGCTCAATCAGCTTAATCATGTTGGTTTACGGTGTGTCAGTGGCGGTCGGTAACATCTGGGGCGGAAAAATGGCCGACAAGATGGGCCCAATTAAAGCACTGACCGTTATCTTCTCTGGTTTAGCCGCAGTACTGGTGGTATTCAACTTTACCGCAGTAAACCCTTACGCAGCTGTTGCTACCATTTTGGTTTGGGGTGCATTCGCATTCGGTAACGTTCCAGGACTACAAGTGTATGTTGTGAAACTGGCTGAGAAATACACACCAGACGCCGTCGATGTCGCTTCTGGATTGAACATTGCAGCCTTCAACGTCGGTATTGCATTAGGCTCATGGGGCGGTGGTTTGATTGTCGCGAAATCTGGATTAATGAACACCCCTTGGGTAGGTGCTGTGATCGTTTTGATCGCTCTTGTTCTGACTCGATTCAGTGGTGCGTTAGATAAAAAGCAAGCACAACAAGCTGTTCCATCTAGCATCTAGCATCTAGCATCTAGCAAGAATAGAAAAAACAAAGCCCGAACCTAGGTTCGGGCTTTATCAATTCAATCTGATTATTACTCGTTATCGATCGCTTTCAGCACTTTACATGGATTACCGACTGCAACCACATTGGCTGGGATGTCTTTGGTTACGACACTGCCCGCGCCAATCACGCTGTTTTCGCCAATGGTGACACCGGGGCAGATAATTACACCACCGCCAAGCCAAACATTGTTGCCAACATTAATCGGTGTGCCAAACTCAACGCCTTCTTCTACACGGCCTTTCACATCGAGTGGGTGACCTGCAGTCAGGATTTGAACGTTCGGACCAAGCAGCACATTGTCGCCAATAGTCACTTCAGCCACATCCAAAATCACGCAGTTAAAGTTAGCGTAGAAGTTCTTGCCTAGCTTGATGTTCGAGCCGTAGTCACAACGAAATGGAGGTTCTAAATGCGCATTTTCACAGTCCGGAATGAGCTCTTGCGTTGCTGCTTCCCATTCAGATGTGCCAGGAATACTGTTATTGAGTTTTTGAAGCACCTTGCGACATTCGATACGAGCTGCATAAAGCTCTTTATCCCAAGCCTGATAAGGTTCACCTGCTAGCATTTTTTGTTTTTCTGTTTTCACGTTACTTACCTGTTCTCACATCAATTAGCTATTTTCATATTACTTATCTAGCTCCACATTACTTAACTAATGGTGGTCAATTCATCGACCAAAAACGCAATATCGCACATCTAAATAACAGTGAATAAGGAGTGTTTGAGCTTGGTTTAAGAGATGCGCAGCTCGTCACTTTTTGTAGGTAAAATATGAAATTCGAACAGTGCTAATTTAGCTTCGCTATCGAATCACGTAACACCAAACTACCAGTGGTATTGATGGTGGTCGCTTGCTCTGTTTCACCGACAATTTGCAGGATCGCCTTTTGCGTCATTTGCTCTAATGGCACACTCACAGACGTTAAGCTTGGCGTTAAAAACGCCCCCACTTTGCTGTTATCAAAGCCGACGATCGAAACATCTTGAGGCAATGAGTACCCAAGTTCGGTTAACGCCTTAATCGCACCAATCGCCATATCATCGTTTTCAGACAAGATAGCAGTGAATGTGGTTCTGCTTTTTGCCAAAGCTTGAGTCGCGTGATAACCGCTCTCCATCGTCCAATCACCTTGAACAACGTTGGACTCATCCAATGCAACACCATGTTTAGTTAACACATCTTGATAGGCTTGGTAACGCAGCTCATCGGTCGAAGAACCGGCTTTACCACGAATCACTGCAATATCGGTATGACCCTGCTCGATGATGTGTTCAACCATCAAACAAGCGCTCTGATAATGGTCGGTGGTAATAGCATGATTGGGCTTCGACGGCATTTCTCGGTTGAGTACCAGAATCGGAGTGTCAGTGCTTTCGATGATCTGAGCTATCTCGCTTTCGGTTAAACATTGCGGATAGATGATGATGCCCGCGCACTTCATATCCAGCAGGAAATTGATCGCCTTTCTTTCGTCTTCAGCGCTGTGTTTGCCATCGGTGATCACCAATTGGTGATTCGACTTTTCGCTATAAGAAGCCGCGTGATACATCAAGGAAGAGAAGTAAGGGCCATTGAACAACTCATTGGTAATTACAAAGCCGATGAAATTGGTCTTCTTGGTCGCCAATTGCTGAGCCAACAAGTTCGGTCGATAACCTGTTTCTTGAATCGCATCAAATACCTTTTTCACCACATCTGGGCGCACGATGTTCTTGCCATTTAAGACACGAGAAACGGTCGATTTAGATACGCCTGCGCGGTTTGCGACATCAAGCATGGTTACCATTCGCTTCTTTTCCTTTATAAAAAATTAGCCGACATAGGCCGACTAATTCATTGCAAAATGACAGCTCACAGTTCACATAACTGCGCTGGGGAATGCATTCTAAATAGTGGCACCGTTAGATGCAATCACACCTTTATACCACTCGAAAGACTTCTTGCGCTTGCGTTCTAGTGAGCCAGATTGATCGTTGTGCTTATCTACGTAAATGAATCCGTAGCGTTTTTTCATCTCGCCCGTGGTGAACGAAACTAAGTCGATACAGCCCCAAGGGGTGTAACCCATCAAATCAACACCATCAATCGCAACGGCTTTTTTCATCTCTTTGATGTGGTCGCCAAGGTAAGCAATGCGGTAATCGTCATTAATGCTGCCATCTTCTTCAATGGTATCAACCGCGCCAAAACCGTTCTCAACGATGAACAATGGCACTTCATAACGTTCATACAGAGACGCTAAACAGAAACGCAAACCCGTCGGATCAATTGGCCAGCCCCAATCGCTAGACTGGATGAACGGATTATCGACCGAATTTTCATGACCGCCGTCCATCGCTTCTTCTGTAGATTGGTGAGAAGAAGAATCCAAGGTATTCGACATGTAGTAGCTAAAGCCTAAGTAATCAGCCTTACCTTCTTTTAGGATCTGCTCATCTTCAGGCTGCATCTTAATGTTGAAGCCTTTGATTGCCCAGTCACGCGTAGCGTAATTTGGGTAATGACCGCGAACCATCACATCTGAGAAGAAGTAACGGTCACGCATCGCTTGTTGTGCCACCATAATGTCTTCCGGTTTAGAAGAACGAGGATAGAAAGGCACCATCGCACACATTGCGCCGATTTGAAGATCTGGATTGATCTCGTGACCTTTCTTAACCACCAAAGCACTTGCAACAAACTGATGGTGAACCGCTTGATACATCGCCTCTTGCGGCTTTTCGCATTGTGGAAACTTCACGCCTGAGCATAACCAACCGAAAATATCTGCCGAGGTGTTCATCTGGTTGTTGATCTCGTTAAACGTCATCCAGTATTTCACTTTGTGCTGGTAACGCTCCATCACCGTAGTTGAGTACTTAACGAAGAAGTCGATCACTTTACGGTTCATCCAGCCACCATATTCGTTAGCTAGATGGTAAGGCATTTCAAAGTGGCTCAGTGTTACCACAGGCTGAATGTCGTATTTCAACAGCTCGTCAAACAGATCATCGTAAAACGCTAATCCCGCTTCACACGGTTCAGCTTCATCGCCATTTGGGAAGATACGCGTCCACGCGATACTGGTACGGAAACACTTAAAGCCCATCTCAGCGAATAACTTAATGTCTTCTTTGTAGCGATGGTAGAAATCCACTGCGACTTGGTTAGGATAGTTTTCGCCATCAATCACGCCATCGGTGATTCGACGTTGTACACCATGAGCGCCCGCTGTTAATACATCAACAACACTGACACCTTTACCATTCGCATCCCAGCCGCCTTCTAGTTGATGCGCTGCTACTGCACCGCCCCATAAAAAATCGTTCGAAAATTCGTTGTTCATACCATTACTCACTACAAGTTATTCGTGAAAAAGATCAGAATTTGAGCTGCAATTACAACTCTGAAATCGATTTCAATAAAAGCAAAGATACAGATTGAAACCGGTTTCAGCAATAGTTAAAAGATCTTTTTTGATCGATCTAAAGACTAATCAACAGTCAGCATTACGATCAATGCTGCTCAAAATACTGATCATGCAGTGATTTGCCGGATAGGTCTTGAGTTCCCGGGTAGAACTGGACGAGTGTCTGATCGGCTAAAGTGAGGTGAATCCAACCCTCTTTGACTTTCAACCAGTTGGTGCCGTTGGTCTCATAGACGGCAGGAAACTTGCCCCAGCCAGACTCTGATACCTGCAGCTCTTGAAATAGGTTAATCGGGGCTAGCTTATTGCTGTCGAAGTTTGCGTCGGCATAGACAGATAAAGGCTCGATGGCATCGTTTGGCTTAAACGTATAACAGCTCACAGAGGCTGAAGTGCGATCAAACCACTGGTAAGGTTGTGCACCGATTAAATCGTAGACCGTGCAATCATTGAATTGAATCGCCCACTCTTGGTGAGCTTTAAAACCGAGGTAACCTATGGGTTGTGATGGTTCAGGCTTTGAGTCCGCCTCCTGCTCATACACCGGTTCTGAGGTAGCACATCCCATAAGCCCAAGACTAAAAAGGAAAGTCACAGCAAGCTTCATCATTGTCATACCTCAGTTCCGTTAGTAGATGAGTAACTCAATTAAGTCTCTACATTAAACGGTAAGTTCCAAACGATTACCATCCGGATCGAGTACACAGCTCTCATAATAGCCATCGCCTGTTCTTCTTGGGCCATCTAAGCGCTCATAGCCGTCTTCGACCAAGTGTTGAGTCAGTTGATCGACCGCCTGTTCCGAACCTAATGATATCGCCATGTGAATGAAGCCTGTGAACTGGTCATAGATGTCGTCTTTCGATTCAGGGACAGAGTCCATTTCCATGATCTCTAGTCGGCTTCCAGTCTCAAATGAGAGGAAGTATGAAGAAAACCCTTTGGTTGGGTTGTGATATTTTGAGTTCAATGTCGCGCCGAAATAATCTTCATAAAATCGCTTCAGTACTTCGAGTTGTTTGGTCCAAATTGCGATGTGTTCAATCTTCATTTTGTTTGCCTAAGTTTGATGTCTAACGCTAGATTACTCATCAAATAAGGAACAATAAACAGAACGAAATTCATCGAAATTGTTCCTGATTAACGGGCTCGATTTTATGTCCATAACTGCACAGTATTGGCATCTATGTTTGTGTAATAGTTATCTTTCCTCCATAGTCAGGTTTTACACAATCTGAGATTCAAACTGTGAGCTTTTTAAAACTGATACTACTTGCGGCTATATGGGGAGGCTCGTTTCTTTTCATGAGAATGGCCGCCAATCCATTAGGGCCCGCAGTCTTAATTGAAGCGCGAGTTCTGTTTGCAGCACTTACTCTGCTTTTAGTTTCTTTCTATTTAAAAAAGAAGCTCTCTTTTCATGATCACGCAAAACACTTCTTCATTCTCGGCCTGTTTAACACCACACTTCCTTTTTTGCTTTTCGCTTATGCCGCGCAGACACTTAACGCCTCGACACTCGCCATCTTGAACTCTACCGCGCCAATATGGGCGGCAATCATTGGTGCAATATGGACCAAAACAGCACTCGAGGCGAAAGTTCTATTGGGACTTGGGATTGGGGTAACAGGAGTTGGCGTGTTAGTCGGTTGGGATGCGATGAACATTGGCCGTGAGGCTATGCTTCCTATCTTTGCAGCAGTGATGGCGGCCTTTAGCTACGGAATAGCGTCAAACTATACCAAACAAGCCCCTAAAGTTGAGGCATTCAACAATGCTCATGGCAGCATGTGGGCTGCGGTATTGCTGGTTTTGCCGTTTGTATTCTTTATTCCGATGAGAGAAACACCCGACGTTACGATCACTACATCGGTTGTCTTATTAGGCGCGGTATGTACTGGGTTAGCGTATCTACTTTACTTCAATCTCGTCTCTGAACTCGGCGCACCTTCAGCCCTGTCCGTGACCTTCATCATTCCGGTATTTGGTATTCTATGGGGTAACTTATTCTTAGATGAAGCAATTGGCATCAATACGATTGTTGGTTCAATTCTGGTTATCACCGGCACCATGTTGGTGACAGGAATGACGCCTTCTAAGATGATAGAGAGCGCCAAACAGAAACGAGCAGCAAGAGCGGCTCGTTAATCAGCCATATATTGCTGAATCTTGTTTCTCAGCCACTGATGAGCAGGGTTCAAATCGGTTCTTTTATGCCAAATCATGTATTGCTGCATCGGTAAGATTTCAAACGGCTGATCAAGGACTTGAAGCTGGAAGGATTCGGAAAATTGATTGGCAAAATCACGCGATGTACTGCCGACACAATCTGAGCCCGATACCAGCACACACATGGTCATCAGCGAGTCACACTCGGCACTCACTTTTCTCTGTTTCAGTGGCGACTTGGTAAAATAATCTGCCGTGTATAAACGGGTTCGACGCATTCTAAAAGTAACATGCTTTTCGTTGTAATATTGCTCTTGCGTCACAGAGCCATTGATTCTCGGATGCCCCTTTCGAGCTATCAGCACCAACTCATCTTCAATCATCGGCTGCTTCATGTAGCCGTTAACTTGCGGGTAATGGATATCAATCGCTAAATCAGCTTGTTGCATGCTCAAGCCTTGCAATAATTCTTCTTCGTTGTTCGGCACCATATTGAATTCAATCGAGATATTGCCCAACGTCTCATCTTGCTCGACGAGAGGTTGAAGCTTGGTTAATCCAATCTCATTCACCAGGATACGAAACACATGATGCTGCTGATTATCAAATGTCTTTAAAGTGCTTACTGCGCTGCTTATCCCTTCTAGAGCAGGCTCTACTCGGTCTGCCAATTGCACCGCAGCGTTAGTCGGAATAATCCCACGCCCTTCACGAATAAACAGGTCGGTATCAAGCTGAGATTGCAATCGCTTCAATGCCCCACTAACCCCAGGCTGAGTCATACCAAGCGATTCTGATGCAAGCGTGATCGACTTTAATCGATACACTTCTAAGAACACGCTCAATAGATTTAAATCCAACTTTTCCACGTCGCTCACCGTTACTCTCCCTGTCAATGTGGTCTTAATCAATCATAGGTCAGGATTCGTCTTCGTCGCCCAACCATTGCATGATTCAATACATAGCCAATCGTGATGTATTAAATAAAGCTTACTTTATTTTTTGCTATATGTCTTATTCCTATAATCGCCTCAACGAAACAAAATTCTGAAATGAAGAGGCTCTTATGACAACTTCTCGCACGTTCAAAAATGCATCACTGTTCCTGGCTATCTCGCTCGCATTCCCGGCAATTGCAGCTAACCATGACCACGCACACTTCAGCGAAATTGGCGACCAAGGTGGCAAAAGCGCAACCGAGATGACGACTAAGGCAAACCAAGAGTTCGCAAAAACACTTAACTTTGCCGACACTCGCGCTTTCGACAATAACAACAAGGGCCTTATTGCTAGCTTCGACCAAGAGACGGGCGACATCATTCGCAATAGCTTTAACTTTATCGACCCAAGTGTGACGAATGCAGACCAAGCACCAGATTCAGTAAACCCTTCACTGTGGCGCCAAGCGGTATTGAACCAAGCAGCAGAAGGCTTATATGAAGTTGTTCCGGGTAAAGTTTACCAAGTTCGAGGCGCGGATTTAGCGTCTATCTCTTTCATTCGTAGTGACAACGGTTGGATCGCTTATGACGTACTTCTTACCAAAGAAGCGGCCGCTAAATCTCTAAAATTCTTCAAAAACAATGTGCCTGATGGCGGCGAACTGCCAGTCGTAGCAATGATTTACTCTCACTCGCACGCTGATCACTTTGGTGGCGCAAGAGCAATCAAAGACGCATACCCAGATGTAAAAGTGTACGGTTCGAAAAACATTACTAAAGAGATCGTCGACGAAAACGTATTGGCGGGTAATGCAATGTCTCGTCGTACCGCTTATCAATATGGCGCAACGCTGAACCGACATGAACACGGTATTGTGGATGCAGCACTGTCGAAAGGCCTATCAACCGGTAGCATTACTTACGTCCTGCCAGACTACGAGCTGAACCATAACGAAGAAATTGAAACTCTGGTTATCGACGGCCTAGAAATGCAATTCATGGATGCTTCAGGTACCGAAGCGGCCTCTGAAATGGTGACGTATATTCCCAGCATGAAAGCACTTTGGACTGGCGAACTGACCTACCAAGGCATGCACAACCTGTACACGCTGCGTGGCGCTAAAGTACGTGACGGCTTGAAATGGTCTAAGAAGATCAACGAGATGTTAGTCACTTGGGGCGAAGAAACAGAGGTGTTGTTTGCGTCTCACTCATCGCCAATTTGGGGTGAACAAGAGATCTCTGATTACCTAAAAATGCAGCGTGACGCTTACGGTTTTACTCATAACCAAACGCTTCGCTTAGCCAATAACGGTGTGGTTCTACAAGACATCGGGGACGAGATTTACAAGGTAATGCCAGACAGTATTCAACAGTCTTGGCACACCAACGGTTACCACGGTACTTACTCTCACAACGCTCGCGCTGTGTACAACATGTACCTTGGTTACTTCGACATGAACCCAGCTAACCTAAACCCATTACCAATCAAGCCAGAGTCAGTGAAGTTTGTTGAGTACATGGGCGGCAGCGACGCTGTGATTGAAAAAGCGCAGCAAGATTTCCAAGAAGGTGAATACCGCTTCGTTGCAACTGCACTGAATAAGGTGATTCAAGCTGAACCAGAGAACAAAGTTGCACGCGGCTTATTGGCTGATACTTACGAGCAGTTGGGTTATCAATCAGAAGGTGCAGGTTGGAGAAACATCTATCTAACCGGCGCTCAAGAGCTTCGCATTGGAACACAACCGGGCGCACCAAAGACTGCATCTCCGGATGTGTTAGCGAACATGACCATTGAGAACTTGTTGGATTACTTAGCAGTTAAAGTGGATTCGCTAAAAGCACAAGAAACACCATTTACGTTGAATATTCAGCTACCAGACGTGCAAGAGTTCTACTACGTTGAAATGTCTAACGGTAACCTGAACAATATTCAAGTGAGCGAGCTACAAGACGCCGATACAACACTGATCATCAATAAGTCTGACGTGTCTGACATCGTGCTTAAGAAAACAAGCCTTGGAAAACTGTTAGAAGACGGACAAGCAGGCGTGAAAGGTGATAAGACATCACTTAACAAACTGCTGTCTTCACTGACAGAAGCTGACACCTCTTTTGAGATTGTACCGCGTCCAAACAAAGGCGAAGAAGTTGATGCAGAGCTATACCAAGATTCAGCGGTACACGCTCATTAAACGCCAGATACACTAAATAAAAACAACAGCAGTTAGCTAGAAAAACGTTCTATAAAGAACATAAAAACAAGCCCCTACCTTTTGGTCGGGGCTTTCTTATTTGTTATCAATGAGTGCTTCTTGAACGCTACTGCGTTTGCTCTATTACTGAGACTGAGAGCTTAATAAAACTGATAATTTGTTGAAGCTGATAGATTACTGAGTTTGCCCGTTTACGTCGCAATCCCAATAAGAAGGTGAACCATAATATTGAACAAAGTAATCGATAAATACGCGCACCTTTGGTGCAAGTAACTGAGCACTCGGGTATACCGCCCAGATAGCCGCCTCATCCTTTAAAGGGTAATCCGGCAACACCTCAACCAGCGAACCTTCCGCGAGCTGCTTGTATGCTATCCAACTCGCGCACATGGCAATGCCCAAGCCATCGACACATACATCCCTTACCGCTTCACCGTGATCGACGCGGATAGCACCTAGGCTCTCTTCGAGTTTTCCGATATGAATACTGGCTACCGGAGGTGACAACCCAAGCTCTTGTCCTGCTTGACCTATATTGTGCGTAGACGCGAGTCGCACAAACAATTTTAGATGTTCAATGTTCATCAATAATGGCTAGCCTGCGCTGAGTACACGCTGCTTATTGGCCGCAGCGGCACGGGGAATAATGTGAGTTTTAATATAGGCATTAAGCTTAAACCATGCAAAAGCGCCCGCTAAAACATTGGCGACTGTCGCAGCAATAACCGCATTGACCATGTCTCCGGTTATCGAGCCGATCCATAAAGCGGGAATGTAGAAAACAAACAAGCGTAGGAAAGAGACATTCAAAGCTTTACGCGGCACACCCAAGGCATTAAAGACCGACGCAACCAACATGCAAAGCCCAAGCGGCCCATAGCTGAACGGTATCAATAACAAGGTCACTTCAAACCAGCTGCGTATGCTTTGTTCTTCCGAGATAACAGGAATAATCCAGCCACTAAACAGCGCCAACAATGTTGCCATCACGGTGTGGAAAACCAATAAGAACTTCGCTGTTGTATTCAATAGCTCTGGGATTTTGCATCGCTGCTGCGCCCCTAGGTAACGACCAATCATAGGCGGGATAGACATCGTCAGAGCAAGAGAAAACACCAGCATAAAACTTTCAACACGGGCGAGTAAGCTCCAAAAAGCCATCTCATCGGTTCCGATTCTCGCAATCAATAGCATTGAGAAGAACGCGCTGACCGCAGGTAATATCTGATTCGCAGTGGTTGGCATTACCGTCTTGAATAACTCAAAACTGTAGCCTTTGATTCGGTTACTGCACGCGCCATTGAAGCCAAACCAACCTTTGCCGCGAGACTTGATTAGCATGTAGATTGCGCCGAAAGCGTAGCCAATGCTCGATGCGATCGCCGCCCCTGCGATGCCCATATCCAATCCAAAGATCAGAATAGGGTCGAGAATTAGGTTAATCACGCTAGCAGCCAAGAACATGCTTCCGGTTGTTTTGGTATCGCCATTGGCACGATAAACGCAGGTGGCCAGATAAAGCACCGCCACCATCAATGCACTGAACAACCACAGTGGCCAGTACACATTAAAAATAGACAGCATGGATTGGTATTGAGCGTCAGAGACATCATTCACAAACGACGCAAAAACAGAATCGCTAAAAACAATCAGCCCTATGCAGATCAAAGCAATCACCAACACTCCAAATCCAACCGACAGCGTCGCAATTGAAGTAGATTTACGTTGTTCTTTTGCCCCTACCGCTTGAGAAATAATGGACGTTGCCGCCACACCGATGCCCACTTGAACCCCGGTAAACGCTGCTTGAAATGGCAAGGTGATACCGTGAACCGCCAATTCATTCACCCCTAGCTGACCAATAAAGATCGAATCGACCAATTGAACCATCATGATCGCAAACACACCCAGCGTCAGTGGCAGCGTTTTCTCAATAATGGTTTTCAAAGTCGCGGATCTCATCTGCATAAGTCGGTTCACTCTTGTCTGTACCTTGGGGCTAATTACCTAGTTGAGCAGTATACGAAGCTAAATGAAAAGGATAAGAGCGCCAGACAAGGAATGAGTTTTTAGATTTCGTTGACAATCGAATTAGCAAGATACCTTCAACGTTAAAATATCCATCTAAGACACTGAATAAATTGAAATTATCAAACGCGCCAACACTCTTAATAATTCGTTAATAGTGTTTCGTTTAATGGTTAATTGTTGGTTCGAACATTCCTCGCTAGCCTGAATTTAGGTCGCATTCACACTGAATAGGCTGAAATGAAATCTCTCAGAAGGAATATGGAAATGGTATATCAAGGTTATACAACGTTTAAAGCTCAAGCCGAGGATGGGATTCTTACCGTCACTTTTGACTTCGGTACTGTGAATGTTCAAGGGCAAGAGACTTTGATGCTGACGAAGCCGAAGCACTCAAAGCGGAAGCTTATTGGTTGTATCAAGCTACGAGCAAAACCCCTGCGGTTAAGCGCTTCCAAATTGCCGATGAGCAAGGCCTAGAGCACGATATGGAAAACCAACGTAACTGGGAAACTCTGGTTATGAACGTTCAAGACATCAAGTAACTCGGTCACTTCTCTTAATTTGGGTCAGTCACAAACTGACCCATTGTCTTACTTAATCGTTAAACGCCAACGGTTAACCACCAAGTGTTAAAATGGTCATTATTTGCCCCATAGACTCACATTTGAGTCTTCAGCTTGTGAGCCAAATGCAACTATGTGTCATTAATCTTTGTTATAACGTTGTTCAAACTATTTTTTGAAGGACGGAATATGCAAAAAATAATTCTGATCACAGGTGCCACGGATGGCATTGGTTTAGAGACCGCAAAAGCACTAACGCAGCAAGGGCACCATGTTCTAATTCATGGCCGCAACCCAGCTAAGGTCAATAAAGTCGTGACCGCTCTGTCTCGCCTGTCTAAGAATGCAATCATCGAAAGCTACATCGCAGACCTATCGACGCTCTCCGAAGTTGAGGCGCTCGCAACCCAAATCAAAAGCGATCACAAACGACTCGATATACTCATTAACAACGCAGGTGTGTATAAAGTGTCGGACATCACCACTCCAGACAATCTTGATGTGCGTTTTGTCGTAAACACCATTGCGCCGTATCTCCTGACACAAAAGCTGCTTCCTCTTTTTGATGCGACAGGTCGTATCGTCAACCTATCTTCAGCAGCCCAAGCACCCGTAGATTTAGATGCATTAATCAGTCCGAATGCAGGTGAACTGGATGGTCCGGTTTACGCACAAAGTAAGCTCGCGCTAACGATGTGGTCCATCGAATTAGCCAATACTCTTTTAGACAAAGGCACTGCAATTATCCCTGTAAACCCAGCCTCTTTCCTTGGCAGTAAATTAGTAAAAGATGCTTATGGCGTTGATGGCAACGACCTTGCGATTGGAGCCGATATTCTTTGTCGTGCTGCGCTCAGTGATGAGTTTGCCAACGCTTCTGGTCAATATTTTGATAATGATTCTGGGTTGTTCAAAGACCCGCACGCCGACGCATTAGACAACACCAAGAACCACAAGCTGGTGACCGTGCTTGATCAATTGCTCGAAGAAAAGCTGTGCGTTACGCACTGATCATTCATTAGTAAAAAACGACCACTAACACTCCCCCCCACCACCACACACACAATCCAAGCCGCAGTTCTATCCATACAGACAAAGAACTGCGCGCTCTTTCGATTATTAAGATTTCTTTAATACTGATTCCCCGCTTTGCCCAATTATCACCCAAGATGCAGATTGCTAAACTTGCCCCCGTCGAAACAACACAGGCTACGGCCGAGGAGCATTTATGCGTTTTGAAGGTAAAGTTTATCGTCCTTGGATGGAAGCAGAGAGCGTACTCATCCAGACAACATTGGGGTGCAGTAATAACCAGTGTACCTTCTGCACGATGTTTGATGATAAGCGTTTCAAAGTAAGAGACATCAAAGACATCTTTGAAGATATTGATGCGGCGAGAAAAATCTACCCGCATGTTGAATCTATCTTTTTGGTCGATGGTAACGTGATGGCTATTAGAACCGAGATGCTGATTTCGATTCTGGATTACATCAAGATCACCTTCCCAGAGAGCAAGAACATTTCTCTGTATTCGGGGTTCAATGACTTCCGTCGTAAGAGCTTGTCTGAATTAAAAGAGATTAAGTCGGCAGGTTTAAGCATGGCCTATTCTGGCTTGGAGTCCGGTGACCCAATTGTGCTTGAACACATTCAAAAGCGCATGACGCGTGAGCATGCAATTGAAGGTATGAACCTAGCCCGTGAAGCAGACATCAAGGTGCTGGCTTCATTTATCTTTGGCCTTGGCGGCAAAGAGCGTTCTATAGAGCATGCGATTAATACCACCAGCTTGCTGAACATCATGCAGCCGGATGCGATTGCACCAATGGCTTTAGCCGTTCAACCGGGATCGGTATTGGAAAAAGAAGTAAACCGTGGCGAGTTTGTTTTACCAACGCCATTGCAGATTCTGGAAGAAGAAAAATACTTGCTCGAAAACCTAGAAGATTTCGATTGCTACTACTGGGGTGACCACGGCAATAACATCTCACCAATGCGTGGCATGTTGCCTCAGGCTCGTAAGCCGTTTCTTGATAAGATAAATCAAGACATCGCGCATAACCCAATCACTAAGCAAAACGTCATTAAAACCTTTGCTTGGTAACGAGTAACCTCTACATCGTTTGAAGCAGCCACAAAAAGGGCCAGTGTCAGCTGGCCCTTTCATTTTCTAGCTATGTATCTCTCTATCGAACTATCTGGAGCCGACCGCTCGGACTAATTCTGCGATTCCATCCCAATCACCCTTGTCCATTTTGTCTGTCGGTACCATCCAAGTTCCACCGCAGGCAACGACTGATTTCAGTGCTAAGTAAGACTCAACGTTCGCTGGGCTTACACCGCCTGTAGGCATAAAGTTAACCGGGTAAACAGCCGTCAACGCTTTCAACATTGCGACACCGCCAGATGGCTCGGCAGGGAAGAACTTTAGTGTCTTAAGCCCCATTTCCATTGCTTGTTCAACCAAGCTTGGGTTACTCACTCCAGGAACAATCGTAACCCCTCTTTGCTGACAGTATTTGACTGTGGTTGGATTCAAACCTGGGCTGACAATGAAATCAACACCCGCATTAATGGCAGTATCCACCTGCTCTGTAGTCAGCACAGTACCTGCGCCAATCAGTAACTCAGGGTAAGCTTCACGCATCAAACGAATCGACTCTGCTGCCGCTTCTGTACGAAATGTCACTTCAGCACAAGGCAAGCCATTTTCAACCAGTACTTTCGCAAGCGGCACAGCCTGAGCAACGTCATTAATGGCGATCACCGGAACGATGCGAATATCTCTGAGTCGCTGTTCAATTGTTTTCATTGTTCATTTCTCTCATTATCAAACAGACAAATTAAGCCAAGTCGCTGCCGTTGCTTGCGATCACTTTTTTGTACCAGTGGAATGACTTTTTAGGAATACGATTTAACGTACCATTGCCTAGGTTGTCTCTGTCCACGTAGATAAACCCATAGCGCTTGCTCATCTCTCCGGTCGACGCCGCAACAAGATCGATACAACCCCAAGGTGTGTAACCCATCAATGGTACACCGTCTTCCATTGCTTCATGCATCGCAACAATGTGCTGACGAAGGTAATCAATGCGGTAATCATCGTTCACTTCTCCATTGTCATCCAAGGTATCACGAGCACCTAAGCCATTTTCTACCAAGAAAAGTGGTTTCTGGTAACGGTCATAGAGTGTGTTCATCGTAATTCGAAGACCTGTAGGGTCAATGACCCAGCCCCAATCACTTGCTGGAAGATGAGGGTTTTTGATGGACTTAACGACGTTCGCTGCACTCGTATTTCCTGCATTCATATCAGCGGAAGCACAGCGTGAAGCGTAATAACTGAAAGAAATGAAATCGACAGTATTTTTCAGAATCTCGAAATCTTCTTCTTGTGTTTCAAGCACCACACCTTTGTTATCAAACACTTTTTGAGCATAAGATGGGTAGTAACCACGCGATTGAACATCGATAAAGAACAGGTTCTCGCGGTCTTTTTCCATAGCCATCAGCACATCTTCTGGCTTACATGAATATGGATAGAAGTTACCGCCCGCCAGCATACAACCCACTTGGTTTTGCTCATCAACTTCATGGGCAATCTTGGTTACCAAAGCGCTTGCTACTAGCTCATGGTGAGCTGCTTGGTACTTCACTTGATCGTGATTTTCGCCTTCCTGAAACAACAATCCAGCACCAGAAAACGGGCTCGCTAGTAAAATATTGATTTCGTTGAAAGTTAACCAGTATTTCACCAAGCCTTTGTAGTTTTCGAAACAGGTTCTCGCGTAACGGCTAAAGAACTCAATCATCTTACGATTACGCCACGAACCATACTCGTTGACCAAGTGCATAGGCACATCGAAATGGCACAAGGTAACGAGCGGCTCAATACCGTATTTCTTACACTCTTCAAAAACATCACGGTAAAAATCTAAGCCAGCTTGGTTCGGCTCTAGCTCGTCACCTTTTGGAAAGATTCGGCTCCAAGCGATGGATACGCGGAAGACTTTAAATCCCATCTCTGCCAGCAAGGCGATGTCTTCTTTGTAACGGTGATAAAAGTCTATCGCGTTATGGCTTGGGTAGAACTCGTCTTCGCTGAGCGTCACCTTATCAACCTGACCAAGCTTAATTGGCATGCGGTTCTCACCATAAGGGATCATATCTACGGTTGTTAGGCCTTTACCACCCGCTAAGTGAGCGCCTTCAGACTGGTTTGCAGCAATAGCGCCGCCCCATAAGAAATCTTCGGGAAATTGAATGTTTGACATCGAATACCTCGGAAACAATAAAAGTCACCTTACGCTGAAGTAAGGTGACTGAATAAATTAATCAATTCTAATTAAGACGCGGACACTACTGTCGGCTTGTCTTCTGCCTTACCAGCTTCTTTGTTTGCTGACTCTGAAGTTGCTTTCTCATCGGCATCATCTTCTGGAACATCTTCAAAGCCTAAAACTAGGGTTAGAACAAATGACAGAACAATAGACAATGCGATCAGACCGAACACCCAAACGATACTCATTGGGTCATTCACATCGAAGAACTGAACACTCGTAAACAAGCTTGGTGCTGCCATCGAGTGACTCGCAAGGCCACCCATGCCCGCTAATGCACCTACGATAAAACCAGTAATCATTGTTGCGATAAGTGGACGTTTCAGACGAACAAGCACGCCGTACAATGCAGGCTCAGAGATACCGGCGAAGATAGCTGAAGCACCTGCGGCTAATGATGTCTGCTTTAGTGCGCTGTTTTTGGTTTTGTAAGCAACAGCCAGACACGCACCACCCATACCGAGGTTGGCACCGATTTCTGAAGGCATAACCATACCTTCACGACCCGTCTCAGCAATGGTTTGAATAATCGTTGGAGTAAATACACGGTGCATACCAGTAAGAACAAGTAGAGGCCACAGTGCGCCCATGATAGCAACCGACAACCAACCTAATGTGTCATGAATTGTGTAAACAAGCGCTGAAAGTGCAGTACCAACCCAAATACCAAATGGACCGATAAGTACGATAGCAACCGGAGCTGCAATCAATACGATAAGCATAGGTTTCAGGAAGTTTTTAGTCACAGCAGGGGTAATGCTATCTACCCAACGTTCTATGTAAGAAAGAGCCCAAGTCATCACAAGTACAGGAATAACCGTGTAGGTGTATTTCACTGACGTGATTGGGATACCGAAGAAATCAACGTGCTTGCCTTCTGCTGCTTGCGCCATCAATTCCATAAAGTTCGGGTGGATTAAGACACCGGCAATCGCAATGGAAAGAGACATATTGGTCTTGAATTTGATCGATGCGGAAGCGGCAACCATAACCGGTAGGAAGAAGAA
Source organism: Vibrio sp. 10N.261.52.C11 (assembly GCF_041471405.1). NCBI lineage: Bacteria > Pseudomonadati > Pseudomonadota > Gammaproteobacteria > Vibrionales > Vibrionaceae > Vibrio > Vibrio sp. 10N.261.52.C11. Next base: position 7,330 of record NZ_JBFROI010000004.1, on the reverse strand, counting down.
GGCGCCATCGCCAATCGCTTTCAAGATAATCAAGGTAGGTGCATTTGGCTCAACCCAGCCCAGCATCTCAAGTACCATGGCGAGCAGTTTGACCATTGAAGCGCCAATGATTGCTGGGATAAGAGGCGACATGGTACCAACCAGTGCGTCCAACATTTTCGCACCAATTGACTTAGCCGTTAGCTTCTCTTTTTTAGCAGGAACCTCTGACTCAGATACAGTGGATAGCTCACAAAGCGCCATCACTTCTTTGTATGCATACGATACCTCGTTACCAATGATAACTTGTACTTTGTCTCCATTATCAACAACACCCATCACACCTTTCAGTGCTTTTAGCTTGTTAATATCGACGCCATCTTGGCTGTGTAAAACGAATCGTAGTCGAGTCATACAGTGTGTTAGGGCAGCCACATTTGTCTTGCCCCCAAGATGCTCAACAACAGATTTCGCAATTGCGCGGTAATCGTTGGCCATTTTATCCCCCAAAGATCTCTTTCCAGTGATTTTTAAACGCGAATATAGTGAGATGTGACTAATTTTCCGTCAGTAGGATGCAAAAACAATCACACTTGTTGTGAATTGTTGTTTTGTGTCCTTCATCACACTTCCTTAAGTTACCGGTAACATGTTACCGGTAACGCTTATAAGATAAAGCCATATTTACAAGCGATGTTCAAAATTGAGATCACGCGCAAATTTGTTAAGAGGATTGAGTTATGGCTGGTAGTAGTGTCATCGTCATGGGTGTCAGTGCTTGTGGGAAAAGCACGATAGGCGAGCAGTTGGCAAAAAAACTTGGGCGTAAGTTCATTGATGGTGACGACCTTCATCCTCGAGCAAACATTCAAAAAATGGCGTCAGGCCAACCTCTTAATGATGATGATCGCATTCCATGGCTGGAACGCGTTCGTGATGCAGCGTACAGCCTAGAAAGTAAAAATGAGCACGGCATTATTGTGTGTTCTGCGTTGAAGAAGAAGTACCGCGACCAAATTCGCGAAGGGAACAAAAACCTCACCTTTCTCTTTTTAGATGGCAACATTGACCTGATCTTGCATCGAATGCGTCAGCGCCAAGGCCACTTCATGAAAGAGAACATGATTAAAAGCCAGTTCGAAACATTAGAAAGACCCGATCACGAGCCAGATACGGTTGTCATCAGCATTGATGGCGATATTGATGACGTTGTGGACTGTGCTGCGATTGTGCTTTCAATGACTGATGAGGCAGAAACAGCATGACCCTTCCAACCATCCAAGCGGTGACTCAACGATTAATTGAACGAAGCAAAGAGACTCATAAAGCGTTTCTAAACCGAACCCAACACCAAGCCTCTGCTGGCAAAGGTGGTAAAGGGCTTTCTTGCGGCAACTTGGCTCATGCTGTCGCAGCTTCTTGCTCCGATGAGAAACGCTCGATTCTTGATCTCACTAAATCCAATGTGGCGTTAATCAGCTCTTACAACGATATGTTAAGCGCTCACCAGCCGTATCAACACTATCCAGATCAGATCAAAAAGGCGTTAGCTAAGTTCGGCCACACCTCTCAAGTAGCAGGCTGTGTTCCTGCGATGTGCGACGGGGTAACTCAAGGGCAACCAGGCATGGATATGTCTTTGTTTTCAAGGGACTTGATTGCTCAATCGACCGCTCTTTCACTGAGTCACAACGTGTTTGATTCAACCCTATTACTTGGTATTTGCGACAAGATAGCTCCAGGACAACTGATGGGCGCGCTCTCTTTTGCACATCTACCCACCGCTTTTGTTCCGGCGGGCTTGATGGCAACGGGCATCAGCAATGATGAGAAAGTACATATTCGCCAAGAATACGCGGCTGGTAAGGTAGGAAAAAGTGCCTTACTGGATATGGAGTGCAACGCTTATCACTCAGCAGGCACCTGCACTTTTTACGGCACAGCCAATACCAATCAGCTGGTATTTGAAGCGATGGGGCTGATGCTTCCGGGCTCAGCGTTTATTCACCCTGACTCTGAATTGCGCGCATCACTCACTCAGCATGCCGCCATTGAAATTGCTTCAATGACACCACAAGCCGCAAACTTCCGCCCACTTTCTGAAGTCTTTACCGCTAAAAGCTTAATCAATGGCATTGTTGCCCTACTCGCATCAGGTGGCAGTACCAACCACAGCATTCACATGGTCGCGGTAGCACGCGCAGCAGGATTTATTCTGACTTGGCAAGACATCAGCGATCTATCCGATGTGGTGCCTTTAATTGCTCGAGTTTATCCCAACGGCCCAGCAGATATGAATGCGTTCCAAGCGGCAGGAGGAGTTCCCGCGCTGTTACGCCGTTTAGATCAAGCCAACTTACTGCACCGAGATGTCACACCTACCTTTGGCTCGTTTGAAGATCAAATGAGTATTCCAGAGCTTGAAAATGGAAAGCTAACGTGGAAAAAATGCAAACAGTCGGCAGATGCAGAGGTAATTGCAGGCCAAGAACAGGTATTCCAAAGCACAGGCGGAACGCGAGTCCTTTCAGGGAACCTTGGCAACGCAGTGATTAAGGTGTCAGCGGTTGCAGAAGAGCAACGTGTAATAGAAGCACCTGCGGCAGTTTTTGATTGCCAACATAAGGTAGAAGCCGCGTATCAACGAGGTGAACTCAACAAAGATTGCATTGTTGTGGTAATAAACAATGGCCCAGCTGCGAACGGTATGCCTGAACTGCACAAGCTTATGCCGATTCTAGGTAATGTTCAGAAACAAGGGTTTAAAGTGGCTCTGGTTACTGATGGGCGCCTTTCTGGAGCCTCAGGAAAGATCCCATCCGCGATTCATGTCTCACCAGAGGCCATTCGAGGAGGAACTATTGGGCTTGTTCGCGAAGGCGATATCCTGCGCTTAGATTGCGCGAGTGGCGAACTCAATAACCTCAACGACATGCAGTCTCGCCAAGCGAAGGTGTTTGAGGTAGACGCTAACCAGCAAACCATGGGGCGCAACCTATTTAGCGTGATGCGCCAAAGCGTTTCGAGTGCAGAACAAGGGGCGAGTTTTATCGTCTAACTGTGTCATCGCTTAAATGTAAAAGCAAAAGGGGCATCATTTCGATGCCCCTTTCCGTTTCCACCATACTTGGTTAAACGCTTTCGCCATCCGTGATGCGATAGCCCATATCCACTACCGTTTCCGTGACTGGCTCACCTTTCAATCGGGCAAGCAGTAGCTCGGCACTTTTCTTACCTATTTCATAACGTGGCGTATCCACGCTAGTCAGTTTTGGGCGTATGGTTTGACCGATATCTAACGCGTTATAGCCCACCACAGATAGCTGTTGCGGCACTTGGATTCCACGTTGCTGGGCAATGAGCAAGGTACCTATCGCGATGTCATCATTGGTGCAGAACACGCCATCTAGATCTGGGTAATCCGCAAGAGCGCGATCAAGCAGATCTTCAGCCAAAGAGAAGTTAGAGTGCTGTTCAGTCAACACGTGTTTAGGCTCTAATCCAGCCTCATACATCGCTTTGTCATAGCCTTGCAAACGCAACTTGGTTCGCGCATCCAATCGAGCGCCAAAGTAAGCAATAGAGCGTTTACCAGCTTCAATCATTCGCTTCACGACATGGTAAGAAGCATCAATATGGTCCAAGCCAACAACCATATCGATCGGATTGGTTGGGAGTTCCATCGTTTCAACAACAGAAACACCTGAATTCTTGATCATCTGTAACGTGCGGGGGGTGTGGTGGCTTTCCGTCAATATCAACCCATCAACTTGATACGAAAGCAGCGAAGCAATCTTTTCCTCTTCTTCCACAGCATCATAGCTAAAGTGAGCAAGCAACGTCTCGTAGCCATTCTCTTTAGTAACCGTTTCGATACCTTGAACAAACGCGGCAAAGATTTGGTTTGATAACGAAGGGAGCAAGATACCGATCGCTTTACTCGACGATTTAGAAAGCATAGCTGGCGCTTTGTTTTCGATGTATCCCATCTCTTCAATAACCGCTGCAATTTTAACGCGAGTTTTGGCTGCGACTGAATCGGGATTGCGCATGTAACGAGAGACGGTCATCTTTGTGACCCCCACTTTGTCTGCAACATCTTGAAGTGTGGTTCGAGTTTTCTTCTGCTGTTCTGTCATAACTATTTGAACTCTTTATTATGTTACAAGTAACATTATAAAGTTCTCACCGCCTCAAGTTCAACCCATTCGTTGTCATCGACACATAGTATTGAAATCGTTCTACCATCGGCAAATTAGTTTGGCGTTAACGAAAGGTTGGTATCACGCATGCTTGATGAAAGCTTGGCTTAACTGCTGAAAGAGTGAGTCTACGTTGGGTAGAGTTGTCAGATGTGCGGACAACGGAGTATGAACTTGCGCGTCCACCACGGTTGGATTGCCACAAACTTGATTATAAAAATTTACGGGTGCAACGATGTTCTCTAGGTCGACATCCAACAAGATACAAGCTTGCGAAAGTACGATTTGGCCGCCCCCTTGTTTAAGCAAAACACGCTGCGCCGTGCCCACTATTTTTTGTTTATTGATATTGAGGTTGTAGTCACCATCACAATAAGAACCGGGAGTCGCGTGTACATCCACATCGATGCCCAGTTCTTTAAAAAACAGGGTTAAGACATTGCACAGATGTAGATACGCTTTTTGGATGTTGTAGGCTTCATCACGAGGCCAATGGTAAATGTGCGATAAGTTAATGATCCCCGGCAGTTGGGGAACGGGAGCGCCGCCTGTTTTACGTGAGGTGAGTTGCCAACCTTGTGCCGCGAGTTGTTTTCTAGACTCTACGGTCACAGGCCACTTTTTACCTGCGGGCAAAACAAGTGTCGGCGCTTTTGCTTGCCACAACATTAAGGCTTGCCCAATCTCACCCGCCTGAATTTGCTGCAATAATTCAGCTTCTTTTTCAAACGCACGATCAACATCAATGTGCGGGTAACGTACGAGTTTATTGGTTAACTTCAATGCACTTTCCTCTACAGATTGTGGTGACCTATCATTTAACGTTCTGCAATGGTTGATGAGATATGGGACTATGTGCGATGAAACATAGCACCAAAAGTTAGTTATTGGCGCCATAGTAGCTTGTCAGTTGCCCATCTCAAAGGTGAGTGCTAACATTTGTACACACACCAATAAAGGAATACATCATGGACACTAGAATTCAATTTCGTGTTGATGAAGAAACAAAACGCCTAGCTCAACAGATGGCTGAGAGCCAAGGTCGCACACTGAGTGGTGCTTGCCGTGAGCTTACTGAGCAACTCGCTGAGCAACAAAGACAGACATTATCTCACGATGCATGGCTAACTGAACAAGTAAACCTAGCATTTGAGAAGTTTGACTCAGGAGAATCCGTTTTCGTTGAACACCAAACTGCTAAATCTCGAATGGAAGAACGCAAAGCCAGAATACGTAATCGAGGTAAGCAATGATTTTATGGGAAGAAGAATCACTCAATGATCGTGAAAGGATCTTTGAGTTTATCTATGACTTCAACCCTGATGCGGCAGAAAACGCTGACAACCTCATTGAAACAAAAGTAGAAAACTTGCTTGAGCAGCCTCTAATGGGTGTACAGAGAGACGGCATTCGTGGGCGATTACTTATAATTCCTGAGATTTCAATGATCGTCTCCTATTGGATCGAAGGCGACATTATCCGAATTATGCGCGTACTCCACCAGAAACAAAAGTTCCCAATGGATTGATTACTTCCTCTGGGCAACTAACTAGCCCAATTAAGGGGTGAACAACGCCTCCACCCAACCTAAAGCATTGTGCCATAAACACTAAATTTGAAGTAGAAGCAAAAATGCCAAGCGTTGGGAATCCCTCTTAAATTGATTGTTATAACACAATTGCTACACGTCACTTTCCGTTAGTATCTGACGACAATTTCGTACTGTGAGGACGCGAATTTCATGGCTAAGGCTATATATGATGCGATAGTGACCAAACAAAATTTCACGGTAATTGGTATGAGGCAGCTCAGGAACCATTCGCCCCATGTCAGGCATACTTGAGAGTAAATCAGTTTTATCAAAAACCTCATTAACCCAGTTTTCTGCCGCCACTGGATTATCCAGTGAAATAAACTCGGCTGCATCACCTAACTTTTGTAATGCTAGTGGTGACCAGACTACTTTCATTTCTTAATGCGCCCCAATACTTGAGCACGAGCGTCTTCATTGGAAACACCTAAACCTGAAGCTAATTGTGCTTCAGCAGTACGCATTTCTTCCAGTAACTCGATCTTCTCTTGCATTGCTTCATATTCTGCAACATCAAGGACAACCGCAACACCCTTACCACGTTGTGTGATAACTAGTGGTCTGCGAGTTTCGTTAATCTGTTTAATAAATGACGTCACGCCAGCACGAAATTCAGACAAAGGCTGAATATCTTGATCAAAATGGATGCGGCTCATGTTGAACTCCCTATAGTACAATTTAATGTACAAATAATAGTTCAAATAGCAATTTTGAGCAATAGCCTGATTTTGTGTAGCCGCATTAAGGTGTGAGCGACGCTTGGCTATACTTGAGCGAAGCGAAACTGCCAAGCGTTGCGAATCACTCTTAAATGCTTTGTTATGTTTTTGTTTTCTTGAGCTTTTTGTACGATTCAGACCATTCAAATGAGATATGTATCATAGCCAACGGACTAAACAAAGCAGAAATAAAACCAAAGCTAGTATCACCTGTTAATTCATCAACAATTGGGGCACACAAGAAGCAAAGATAGACCCAACCGTAATGTTTACGAAAGTGCTTGCTGTTAGTGAAAACAACTCGGAAATGATTTGAGAACAAAGAAAAACTAGCAACGATACCCAACACACCAACCACTATATTTCCTTGTATCACAGCTAAGGAAAGAAGGGCAGCACCATAAACTGAAAACCCAATTAGACCCGCTTTATGAGTTATTGAGTAAACTTCCCATTGTAACCTGTCTTTCTCAACGTTACTGCAAGGACCCAAAACGTCAAAACCAGAGTCATTACTTTTCGACAAGTTAACACTTAGAACGCACAATACTGCGCCACATATGAACATCAATAATGGTGGCACTATCACCCCAAAGAAATTAGTATTAATCAAATCTAAAGAAGCAAACAAAGCACAAAAAACCAGCACCATACCCGTCCATAGAGCTAGATTTCTAAGCAGTATTCTCATCATTCCTCCTCGGAAACATAGCCCTGTTAAGGGGTGAGCAACGCAATACCGAAGCCGCCGCATACCTCCTTAATCACTTAAACCAACGCATAGTGAAAATGCCACGCGTTGCGAATTCCTCTTGAACAGTTTGTTGAACGAAGCCGCT
>NZ_JBFROI010000003.1:0-2395 GCF_041471405.1 Vibrio sp. 10N.261.52.C11 | reverse complement strand
TTAAACGTCGGCGATAAAGTAGAAGAAACCTTCACGGTGTCGTCTGTTGATGGAACACCGTCCACTATCAAGGTGACAATCAACGGTACTAACGACACCGCTACTGTCAGCAGTGCGACCGTCGCTATCGATGAAACTGACAAAGCGGTAACGACATCAGGAGCTCTCACCAGTACCGACGTGGATAATCCAGATAACGCATTCACACCGGATTCGATTACTGGCACCAACGGCAACCTCACCATTGGTGCTAATGGCCAATGGACATTCACCGCCAACAGTGCGTTTAATCAATTGAACGTCGGCGATAAAGTCGAAGAAACCTTTACCGTCTCTTCCGTTGATGGCACACCGTCGGCCATCAAAGTGACGATTAATGGCACCAATGACCGCCCTACTATCTCAGGTACCTCAAGTGGCGCGGTGATCGAACAGGGCTTGAACACGGCAGGAAACCCCGATGCGACAGGGAGCTTAATCGCGACTGATATAGATAAGTCCGACACCGTTACGTGGGCAATCAATCAACCCCAAGGTCAATGGGGAACGCTGTCGATTGATCAGCATGGTCATTGGCACTATCAGCTAGACAATTCAACCGGCGGTGCCGCGGATAAACTCGCGGCTGGTGAACATCAGTCTGAATCATTCTGGATCACCGCTACCGATTCAACAGGAGCGGCAGTCCCTCATAAAGTCGTTATCGATGTGCAAGGCAGCAACGACAAACCAATTGTCAGTGCGTGGACTCAGCTTCCTGCGGGTAAAGAGGATCAACCCGTAACCATCAAGGCTTCTGACTTGCTAACACATGCAAGCGATGTGGATAGTAGCGATGTATTGCACGTGACAAATTTGCAAGCGACACACGGTAGCCTGACTGATAATAAAGATGGCACTTATACCTTCACGCCAGATAAAGATTTCAATGGTGAGATTCGACTCACCTATGATGTGGTTGACGGCCATGGGGGCAGCGTCAGCACTCAAGCTAAGTTTGATCTTATCGCAACTCCAGATAACGCGATTATTACCGACGCACAAGCCAATGCAGACTTACGGGGAGTAACTGAAGATCGCGGCTATATAGATACCCACTACCAACTGCATTACGACGGCAGATTAAACATCCAAGACCCTGATAAGGGAGAGGCACAGTTTGATCCGAATATAGGCTCACAAACCTATCAAGGTATTGGCTACGACACCAAACTGGGTGGGCACATACTGCTCATGCGCGACGGTCACTACACCTATACCCTCGACAACCGCAATATACAGAACTTAGCGCAAGGCGAAGTTAAACACGATTCAGCCATTATACGCTCAGCAGATGGTACAACACACACGATAGAGCTAACGGTTCATGGTACCAACGATGCCCCAACCATCAATGCTCAGTCCCACTCAGTGACTGAAGGTGGAAGCGTTCTAAATGGACAAATGGTTGGCCAAGATATTGATACCGGTGCGGCCTTGACTTACAGCGCACCGCAGATTGATGGCTTGGTGGTTAATCCGGACGGCAGTTATAGCTTCGATCCTGCTCACTCTAGCTATCAATCGTTAGCATCAGGTGTCACGAAGACATTGACTGTTCCAGTAACAGTCACAGACGAGCATAATGCGAGCAGCACTCAAAACCTCTCAATAACGATTACAGGGGTTAATAATTCTGCCGTTATCGGCGGTGTCTATACTGGAGATGTTCATGAAGGGCATACCTATACAGCACCAGATGGTACAATGTCTGGTGGCTACGTCGATGATCGCTCACCAGATCATATGCATGGAAACATCGGCAAATTATGGAACGACGAAATACACACTGATGGTCACCTGAACATTGTTGATCCAGACTCCGGTGAAAGCCATGCCCAAACCGGCGTTTATTACGGCACTCATGGTCGTGTCATACTTCAGAGTAACGGAGATTGGAGCTACTACGCTTCCATAGGCCAAGACGCAACAGGTAGAAAGATTGATCACCTCGGCCAAGGTGAATCGATAACGGATACTGTCACCGTCAAATCGGCTGATGGCACCACTCACGATATTGTTGTCACCGTTCATGGCGATAACGACCGTCCGTATTGTTCTGGTGAAGTGCAACTGAACAGCGGTAAAGAAGATCTTGCTCAAACCATCACAGCAACCGAGCTAATCGCTAATACTGTTGACGTAGACGCCAACGATGCAGGTAAGCTCACTATCGCTAATTTGCATGCTGACCATGGCTCGATTCAAGACAATCACGATGGAACCTTCACCTTCACTCCAAGCCACAATTACAACGGCAGCGTCCACTTCACCTACGATGTGAAAGACGCGCATGGTGGTACAACACACACTGGCGCATCAACGACGCTCTCGGCTGTTGGCGATGCTGCCCAAA
>NZ_JBFROI010000002.1:1322-1684 GCF_041471405.1 Vibrio sp. 10N.261.52.C11 | reverse complement strand
CGCACTGTTGGCGGTGAACACCCAATGCCCATTAGCATCAATAGTTAGGTCGCCATTAGCTCCAACAATGGAGTCTGGCGTAAATGTGTTATCAGGATTATCAACATCGGTACTGGTTAACGTGCCTGATGTCGTTACCGCTTTATCAGTCTCATCCACACTGACTGTTGCGGTACTGACTGTCGCTGCATCGTTAGTGCCATTAATCGTGACTTTGATCGTTGACGCTGTGCCATCAATAGACGAGACAGTGAAGGTCTCTTCGACTTTATCGCCGACATTCAATTGATTAAACGCGCTGTTAGCTGTGAATACCCAATGACCATTGGCATCAATGGTGAGATCACCGTTGGTACCGGAAA
>NZ_JBFROI010000002.1:0-563 GCF_041471405.1 Vibrio sp. 10N.261.52.C11 | reverse complement strand
AAATGGAATCGGGTGTGAACGCATTGTCTGGGTTATCCACGTCGATACTGGTTAGGGTGCCTGAGGTGGTTACCGCTCTGTCGGTTTCATCGATGGCGACGGTCGCACTGCTAACAGTGGCTTTGTCATTAGTGCCGTTAATCGCGACTTTAATGGTCGAAGGTGTGCCATCAACAGACGATACAGTGAAGGTTTCTTCGACTTTATCGCCGATGTTTAATTGATTAAATGCGCTGTTAGCGGTGAAGAACCAATGACCATTGGCATCAATAGTCAGGTCACCGTTGGTACCTGAAATAGAATCCGGTGTAAACGTGTTGTCTGGGTTATCCACGTCAGTACTGGTGAGGGTTCCAGAAGTTGTTATAGCGCTGTCCGTTTCATCCACACTGACTGTTGCGGTACTGACTGTCGCTGCATCGTTAGTACCGTTAATCGTGACTTTAATGGTCGAAGGGGTGCCATCAACGGAAGTGACGGTAAAGGTTTCTTCGACTTTATCGCCGACGTTCAGTTGATTAAACGCGCTGTTGGCGGTGAATACCCAATGACCATTGGCATCA
>NZ_JBFROI010000001.1:0-901 GCF_041471405.1 Vibrio sp. 10N.261.52.C11 | reverse complement strand
TCATCGATGGCAACGGTCGCGCTGCTGACAGTAGCTGCGTCATTAGTGCCGTTAATCGTCACTTTTATGGTCGACGGTGTGCCATCAACCGACGATACCGTAAAGGTCTCTTCGACTTTATCGCCGACGTTTAATTGGTTAAACGCGCTGTTGGCGGTGAACGCCCAATGACCATTAGCATCAATAGTCAGGTCACCATTGGTGCCAGTAATCGAATCCGGTGTAAACGCATTATCTTGATTATCCACGTCGGTACTGGTCAATGTTCCTGAAGTCGTTACTGCTTTGTCGGTTTCATCGATGGCGACGGTCGCACTGCTAACAGTAGCGGCGTCGTTAGTGCCGTTAATCGTGACTTTTATGGTGGAAGGTGTGCCATCGATGGACGAGACAGTAAAGGTTTCTTCGACCTTATCGCCGACATTCAATTGGTTAAACGCGTTGTTGGCTGTGAATGTCCAATGACCATTAGCGTCAATAGTCAGGTTACCGTTGGTGCCTCCAATGGAATCCGGTGTAAATGTATTATCTGGGTTATCGACGTCGGTACTGGTCAATGTTCCTGATGTTGTTACCGCTTTGTCGGTTTCATCGATGGCAACGGTCGTGCTACTGACAGTAGCGGCGTCGTTAGTGCCGTTAATCGTCACTTTGACCGTTGACGTTGTGCCATCAATAGACGAGACAGTGAAGGTCTCTTCGACTTTATCGCCGACGTTCAATTGATTAAACGCGCTGCTCGCGGTGAACACCCAATGACCATTAGCATCAATAGTCAGGTCACCATTGGTGCCAGTAATCGAATCCGGTGTAAACGCATTATCTTGATTATCCACGTCGGTACTGGTCAATGTTCCTGAAGTCGTTACTGCTTTGTCGGTTTCATCGATGGCAACGGTCG